>JANNSW010000345.1:0-7644 GCA_031403055.1 Hyphomicrobiaceae bacterium
GTGCCGACCTCGTGCTGCGCAAGGTCGCCAAGCACAAGATCGACGAGGTGTGGCTGCGGAAGCTGTGATGCGGGCTCCCGTCATCCCGGTCGCACTCCGTGCCGGAGGCGCGCTTTCTGCGCGACCGCGCGTCCGGGATGCCGGGTGGATGGGTTTTGCCCGTATCCCACCCCACCCGTCATCCCGGACGGCCGACAGGCCGATCCGGGACCTTCGCCGGTGGAGAGGATCACGCCTGCGGGGCGCCGAAACTGCGCTGGAAGCCGCCGGTGCGCTCGGCGAGGTACTGGGCGAAATCGAAATTCGGCCGCTCGAGATGGCTCAGGTGCCCGGGCACGGCGGCGCGCGCCGACAATCCCTTGAACACGCGCTCGGTGCAGCCGCGATCCTCCACGTTCACCTCATCGAGCAGCGCCTTCAGCTTGGTGAAATGGGCCTGTGCCTCTTGCGAGTGCGCGAACTCGGGCGCCATGCCGCCACCGAACGTGATGTGGACCTGGCCGGTACCGTGGGGATGCAGCGAGAGGTACCAGAAGTATCCCGGCGTCAGCGTGATCAGCAGGCTGGGATAGATGGCGAGCAGAAAGGTCGTGCGCCGCCGCTCACCCTGCATCCGCGTGTTGCTCGGATGGGCAAGCGCGATCTTCAAGGTGTCGTCCTTCAGGATCGTGTGGAAGTTGAAGGCCGGCCGGCCGGGCGGGCAGATCATCTCGTCGAGCTTGGACAGCCCGCCGATGGTGCCGCTGTGGCAGACCGGCAGATGATAGCTCTCCATGAAGTTCTCGGCCAGGATCTTCCAGTTGGTGTTCCAGACGTGGGTCTCGCGGAAGCTCTCGACATAGTGCTCCAACTGGTAGTCGGCGATCAGCCCCTCGACCTCGGTCAACTGGCTGGCGACCGGGGGCGCGTCCTGGTTGAGCGTGATCATCACCCAGCCGAGCCATTGCTCGCAGCGGATCTGGGGCAGCCGGTAGCACTCCTTGCGGAAGCCCGCGTTCTGCGTCATGGCCGGCGCGCCGCGCAGGGTGCCGTCCAGATTGTAGGTCCAGCCGTGATAGGGGCAACTGATTGCCCGCTTGTTGCCGGTGCCTGCGAGCAGGGTCGACATGCGGTGGAGGCAGACGTTGGACATGGCTCTGATCAGGCCGTCGCTGTCGCGAATGACGAAGACCGGCTGCCCGGCAAGCTCATAGGTGAGGTAGTCACCGCGGTTGGCGAGTGCACTCGCCCGCCCGACCGCGATCCAGTCGCGGGAAAACACATCCTCTCGCTCGCGGGTGAGGAATTCGGCGCTGGTGTAGACGCTCGGCGGCATCGCTCGCGCACGCTCGAACGGCAAGCTGACGTTTGCCACCAGCTCGGCGACCGGTCCCCTCGATGTCATGCGCACCTCCCATTCAGACGTCGTTGGATTTCATCTCATCGCCCCGCGCCGACCAGCTCGAGCTTGTTGTCGAACAGAGCGAGCACGCGCTCGAGGCTCTGGCCGCGTTTCAGGATCAGGCCGGTCGCGGTAACGATGCTGTAGGCGCCCTGCTTGCGCGCGAGCTTGGGGTCCTTGACGATCCGATAGAGCGGGAACTCGCTGGTGCGCCGGAATATGCTGAACACCGCCCGATCTCGGGTGAAATCCATCGCGTAGTCGCGCCACTCGCCGGCCGCAACCATCCGCCCGTAGGTTCTCAGGATCTGATTGAGCTCACCCCGATTGAAGGCGACGACCGGCAGAAGCGGGCCGCCGCTGCCATTGCTGCCGCCCGAGCCGCCAACGGATCCCTCGTGGCGGGGGCGGAACTCTATTGGCTCGGCATCGCTCAAGAGCGCCTCCTGGTTTTTGTTCGGAGCGTGTATGATTGCCACAGTGCAAGCGAATTGCAATATCGCTTGCAATCTGCCGTTTTCTGTAATATCCAGCAACACAAATCACGAATTCGCCCGGTTTCGATCCCGATGGTGCCGAATTCAGTCGATACATCGGGATCGTCGGCACTGGCCCGGTTCACTTGCAAGGCTTCGGATCTCAGCCCCCCAGTCCCCCCCGAGTCTTCTCTCCGTGAACCGGGCCTCCTTTCTCGATCAACGAGAGGGAGGCCTTCGCAACGTAAGGCACGAACGGCAGGCGGTGCCGCGCCTGCCGTTCAACTTTCGTGGCCCCTGGCTCACCGCGGCCACGCCACCTTCCCCAGTAACGTGAAGGCGACATCGGCTCCGGTCACGGCAAGCGTCCAATGGGTGAAATCCTGGGCGCTGGTGCAGCTGTTGCCCCGCCCGTGCAGAATGAGCCTAGCGTGAGCGGTCGCGGCCTTGGCGGCGAAAATTCCCGCGAGCGTGACTGTGCCGCTGAGCCGCCATTCCTTGTAGAGCGCCGGGCCGTTGCCGCCGGGAGGCTGCTCGCCATCGCGGGTGTCGACCTCGAAGCGATCGATCCGCGCCGGCAGCGCCAGCACGATGCGGCCGGTCGCGCCTGCCGCATCGCTGAGGTCGAAGACGAACTCGCCGCCCTCGAGCCCGCCTTCGACCCGATAGGGATCGAGCGAGGGCGCGACAATCCCCAGGGTGGTCTCGGGGAAGCCCGCATCCGAATAGAGCGTCGCGGTTGCCTCCAAGCGCAGCTGCTCCAGCTCGCCCCGAATGTAGGTGTCGATGTCGTCCGTCAGCTCGAGCCGCTGGCCGGGCTCGGAGCAGCAGGCGCAGGCCGCGGCGAGGTCAGGCTCGCCAAGCGTTGCCAGCAACAGCGTGGCGAAGGCGGCGTGCAGAGCTCGGCGCATGCGTGTCATCCTGCGTTCTCCATTTCGTGCGGCCTCACGCAAGGCTGCCGATCGCCTTGCTCAGCCAGGGCCAATGGCGGGTCACGGCCGTATTCTCGACGACAAAGACCGTCTGGCGCAACACCGGCGCTTCGGCGAGCACCCGCACCCCTGCCCCCGTCAACCGCTCCGCCTGCCGCAGCGGCAGATAGCCCGAGCCGCCCCAGCGCGACAGATAGTCGATCGCCCAGCGCGAGGAGGCGAGCGTAATCGCCGAGGACGACGAGCCGGCATGGGCAACCGCGTGGTCGCGCCGGAACTGCTCGCCATAGTCGACATAGACATAGGCAGGGTCGCCGGCCCGCGGCTGCGGCGGCTCGAATGCGAAATGGACGAGCTGATCGACCTTGACCTCCCGCGTCGCGAAAGTGCCGCGCGCCTGCGGACTGTAGCAGAAGGCGAGATCGACGAGCCCGGTATCGAGCCAACGGTCGATTGCATGCTGGTCGCCGGGCCACACCGCCACCGCGATATCGGGCCGCTCGGCGCGGATATGGTCGAGGAAGCGGTCGCACAGCCCCTCCCACAGGTCGAAATAGCAGCCGATGTTGCAGACGCCGGTGAAGCCTTGCGGCAGCCCGATCTCGTGCTGGGCCTGGCGCCAGAGCTGGGTCACGACCTCGGCATAGCGCATCAGCTTGAAGCCGGCCGATGTCAGCTCGGTTCCCGACTTGTGGCGGTGGAGCAGCGTCTGCCCGAGTTTTTGCTCGAGGCTGTCGATCCGCGCCGTGACCGTCGATTGCGTGACGTTCAGTCGCCCGGCCGCCTTCACGAGGCTCTTCAACTCGACCACGGCGAGGAATGTCGAAAGCTCGGCGAGGTTCATGGTGCTGGTCTCTCGAATGCTGGAATGCGCGGTGTTCTTTATCAGATCATCGCTTTTTCCGAACCAAATCCCAATAAAAATTCGCTTTCCAGAACTCCACGCTCACGGCATCCTCCAGCCCGGATCACCGCTTCGTTTCACTTTCCCCGGAGCCCGCTGCCGATGGAATTCAACCATTTCCTGTCCGCCTACTATCCCGACAAGTCCTATGGCGGCGACCAGCTCTATCGGGACATGATCGAGCAGGCCAAGCTCGCCGAAATCCTCGGCTTCAAGGGCGTGACGATCCCCGAGCACCATCTGGTCAACGTGCTGCTGGTGCCCGATCCGCTGCAGATGGCAGTCAAGGTCGCGTCGGTGACGAAGCACCTCGAGCTGATGACCTCGGTCTCGGTGCTGCCGCTGCACGACATGCGCATCTTCGCCGGCCAGAGCATCCAATGCGACATCCTCTGCGAGGGCCGGCTCATCCTCGGCGTCGGTCGGGGCGCATTCGCCTACGAGATGGCGCGGATGGGCGTGCCGATCGAAACCTCTCGCGAAAAATTCGACGAGAGCCTCGACCTGCTGATGGCGCTCTATGCGGGCGAGGAGGTTTCCGCCAACGGCAAGCACTACAAGTTCGATTCGCTGACCGTGATGCCGCGGCCGGTCGCCAAGGGCCGCCCGGTGCTGATGATGGCGGCCCTCGTGCCGGAGGCGATCTATCATTCGGTCAAGCGCGGCTTCCATATCCAGACGACGCCGTTGAACGCGACCTTCGAGAAGATGAAGGAGCAGGTCGACGCCTTCAACCGCGGCAAGGCCGAGCTCGGTGACAAGGGCAAGCACCTGCGCCTCGCACTCTCGCGCGTGTGTCTGGCCGCCCGCGACCAGGTCCACGCCCGCCGCCTGCTCGAGCACGCCCATTCCTACTATTGCCGTTTCGACAACGTCTTCACCGGGCCCGGCATCGTCTCGCACGGCGAGATCGCCGAGCTGCCGGGCACGCGCACGCTGGAGCAGCTGAACGACAATCTGCTGATCGGAACGCCCCAGGAGCTGGTCGAGCGCATCGCGCCCTATGCCGAGCTCGGGCTCGACGACCTGATCGTCAACGTCAATGTCGGCATTCCCCAGGAGGAACGGCTCGAGGCGATGCAGCGCTTCGCCGCCGAGGTGATGCCGCATTTCGCTCAACGCGCATGCGCACGCCTGCCGATCGCGGCCGAGTAGCCAGAGCCAGTCGACCCAACGGAGCAAAACCATGCCCATCATCCGCGTCGAGATGTTCAAGGGCCGCAACCGGGAGCAGAAGCGCGCGCTCGCCAAGGAGCTGACCGACGGCTTCATCCGCACCTGCGGCGGCAAGCCCGAGAGCGTGCACATCGTGCTGACCGAGGTCGACCAGGAGGACTGGGCGAGCGCGGGCGAGCTGGTCGCCGACCGGCTGGCGAAACAGCAGAAATAGGCCCGAACGGCCAATGCCGATCAGTCCGCGGCGGGGAGCGCCCGGATCGAAAACGGACTGCAGGGGGGCGGAGCGGCCGGCCCTCGTAAAGATTTCGGATGCGGCCGGTGCCGCTCCGCCGCCGTCGGAGAGTTTGCCGCCGCCGTGGCCCCCCTGGCGAGGCGCCGCTCCACTGCATCCGAGCGGAGAGTAGCCGGGGCCGTGCAGGCGTACTGCACTCTCCCCGGCGGCAGGATGGCCTCGGATAGCTTATGTCCGAGCCCGTCCGACGCTTCCCCCCACCCGAGACGCCAGCACACGTGACGAGGCCCCTGCGCGGTGGGAACGGGGTCGAATGTAGGGGAGGGGAGGCAGGCGGGGATAGATCGCCGAGGCGATGGTGAATGCGGCGAGCAGCGGGGGGCTCGATTCAATTCCCGGACGAAACCGCCGGACGGGAGCCCGGCGCAGACGGACAGGACCGATCGCAAGAGATCATCGACGGCTGGAGTCCGCACCCGGGACGGGCGGCCGTTCGCCCGGGCGGGCAGAGCGGCGAGTTGGGGCAGTACTCACCGTCGTCGTCAAGTCCGGCGAGACCTTGCCCGATGGCAGCTTTCTGATACGGTAGCGGAAAGTCAGGCAGCCGCTGCAGGTGACGCGGATGACCCAAAACAGAAGTCGCAACCAACTTAAGGAGTGCTGTACTTCTTGAGAAGAACCGCCTTAGGCTCGGTTATATTCTTATTTATGGCGCTCAATATTAGACTCGCCCGCTCATTTAAGAAGAAATCATAGTTAGTGTCGTAGTCACCGCTCAGAAGGTCGCTGCTGAGCATGTGTGTTTTAAGCGCAGCACCAATTTTTGGATTCTTCGCCTTGATTTCCGCGAGATACTTTGATGGCGCCTTATTGGACACCCTGATGTTAGTTAGCTTTGGGATCAGCGTTCTATTCACCACGCAATCAATGACAATCGTAGAGTCTAGCGATTCATGGACGGTAGCCCAGTTTTTTCTAAGATAGTCATTCGGGTAAACATGATGATCTTCAAGATTGCTGGCCGTGGAAACTGGATTTCCGTTTTCGAAGTTCTGGTATCCTCCCGTTTCATAGTTAACCAGATTCAAAATACCCTTATAGACGGCATCGTATTTTTTGTGCACCACCAGAAGATCTTCAGCTTGCCGTATGAGCGGCTGAATTCGATGAATGATATTGACGAGACTAGCAACGTCGCCGGTTGCGCATTTCTGAAGCGCCTGCGCATCTTCAAGCGCGTACGTCTGAGCCGCACTTGAATATCTTCTTGAGAAGATCGCAAGCCAATACCAAAGGCGCACCAACTCTGATTGAAGAGAGGTGATCTGCGAAAAGTCGTGGTGCGGCAACTTCGAGGCAAAAGCCATAAGCGGAAGCACCATATTTTCATACGGTATCCACGTTGGATGGATGAGGAGCTTAGATGTTCGAAGAAAATCGTGAACACTTTTGTATGTTGACGTGGATCTAGTCCAATTCTCGGTAAAGTGGACGTGGAAAAGATTCGCCAAAATATAGTTTCGACCAATGTCCTTGCCTTGGCTTACCTCTAGGCTGATCGCCCTGACTAGAACTTCGCGGTTGAGCGCAAGGGATGGGTTCTGCTCCTCAAACGTCTCAATGTTAGCCCTCAGATTGAACCCAGAGTAAAGCTTCGCAGCGAGAATATCGATAAAATTCAGCTGAATCCCCTTGCTGTTTGATCGCTCGAAGAATAGCGCAAACTTCTCTTCGTCAGTATCCAAGAGATAATAAGCCACAAGCTTTTCTTGTCTGCATAGATTTTCCAGATTCTTTAGCTGCGTTAAATAGGTAAGAAACTCATTCGAGTTGTCGACATTTGCAACACCAACGCCCGCAATTTTATTTGTCTCCAAAAATAATGCAGCTTTTTCTTTTTCTCTGGAAATCTCGCCATTCAGAATCCGGTAAACGTCATTCATTCGAATGCTTACCCGACCCTCTGCGGCTTCGCCGCGAAACTCGTTGAGTACTTGCTCGATGGAGCGCTGCCCAGGTTGCTTTGCCCTTACATCTGGGTCTAGCTCATCTTCGTTTTTGGCGATAAAAAATACAGGATCCACACCCGTCATTGCTCGATAGATAGATGTTGCTCGCTGTTGCCCATCGAGAAGAAGGCGAAAGCCGCTAACCTTAACCCTATTCTCTATTTCCTCGCGACTATAGGAGCTCAATTTAAGCCGCCCGCGCGATCCCTTTCCAGAGCGCGGACGTCTATCAAGTTCGCGGACGGTTATTTCAAAACACGGAACTCCGTAAATAAGCGATCCAACGAAGATGTCTCGCACAAAGGAGTCGAACAGATCAAAGGTTTTTTCGATATCCCATACAAAGTCGCGCTGAAACTCTGGAAGGGCAACGCTATCCTTGATCACGTCCTCAACGAGCCGCAGTATCGACTCTGTTTTTTGCCCGGTGTCCATGTCAGCCTCCGATAGTCGCGCCTTGCTCTCGCTTCATACATCGTTGGCTTCAAACTTGCCAATGCCATGCAGGATGCCCTGCAGGATGTTGCGATC
>JANNSW010000346.1:0-14705 GCA_031403055.1 Hyphomicrobiaceae bacterium
CGCTGGACCGGCACCATGAACCTGACCGAGCCCCAGGCCGGCTCCGATCTCGCGCTGTTGCGCACGCGGGCGGTACCCCAAGGCGACGGCAGCTGTCGGGTGTTCGGCACCAAGTGCTTCATCTCCTATGGCGAGCACGACTTGACCGAGAACATCGTCCACCTGGTGCTGGCGCGATTGCCGGACGCGCCCGAGGGCACGCGCGGCATCTCGATGCTGCTGGTGCCGAAGTTCCTCGTCAATCCGGACGGCACGCTCGGGCGCCGCAACGATGTGCGCTGCACCGGGCTCGAGCAGAAGCTCGGCATCCACGGCAGCCCGACCTGCGTCATGACCTATGGCGAGAAGGACGGCGCGGTCGGCTGGCTGGTGGGGGACGCACACAAGGGCCTCGCCGCCATGTTCATCATGATGAACCGCGCGCGGCTGGAGGTGGGCGTGCAGGGCGTCGCGATCGCGGAGCGGGCGACCCAGCAGGCGCTCGCCTATGCCAATGAGCGTCGCCAGGGCAAGTCGGCGAGGAGCCAGCTCGCGCTGATCGCCGAGCATCCCGACGTGCGTCGGACACTGCTGTCGATGCAGGCTTTGACAGCGGCCGCACGCTCGATCTGCCTGGCGACGGCACGTGCGATCGACCTGTCGGAGCGCGCCAAGGATGATCGGACGCGGGCGGCCGCGGCCAACCGTCTGGCTTTGCTGACGCCCATTGCGAAAGCCTTCTCGACCGACATCGGGGTCGAGGTGGCTTCCCTCGGTGTGCAGGTGCATGGCGGCACCGGCTACATGGAGCCGACAGGCGCTGCCCAGCACTATCGCGATGCCCGCATCCTGCCGATCTACGAGGGCACCAACGGCATCCAGGCCATCGATCTCGTCACCCGCAAGCTGCCGATCGAGGGCGGAGCCGCTGTCGCTGCGCATCTGGCCGAATTGGCCGCAACCGCGCGCGCGGCAGCAGCAATCAACGACCCCCGCTTCGGATCGGCGGGAGCGCGCCTCCTCGAGACGGTCGACCTGCTCGGGCGCGCGACCGCTTGGATGGCCGAGCGATTGAAGGCCGGCGAGACCGAGCGGGCGCTGGCGGGCGCTACGCCCTATCTGCGGCTCTACGGGCTCGCGGTTGGCAGCTGCCTCCTGGCCGATGGTGCCATCGCCACGCGCAGCGAGCCGGTCGGGCCGCGTGCCATCGCGCTCGCGCGGCATTTTGCCGAGAGCCACGCAACGGCCGGCAAGGGCCTGCTCGATGCGATCACGTCGGGAGGCGATGCCTTGCTCGCCGCGGACGCGTCGATGTTTGCAGGTTAGCTTCTCAACCGGCGGGGCCGGAATGCGGGTTCGAGCAAACGTCTCGCGCACACCCATCCTCCCGTCATCCCGGACAAAGCCGAAGGCTTTGATCCGGGATCTCAGCTGCGGATGCTGCGCTCGTGGCCAGGATGACGGGTGATGCCAGGATGTGTTTCTCGCGAGGGCAGTTCGACCATTGTCGAGAAGACGACTGGATTGGAGCAGCTTTTGGAGAGCCGGCGATGTCATTGAAAAAACTTGAAGATCTTGAAGGCCTCAGCCTCGCCGAGGTGCTGGAGCTGCTCGAAAAAGGCAAGATCGGCCACCGCGCCGCCATGGACTGGCTGCATATCGACAGCCTGGAGAAACTGGTCGAGATCATGCATTTCAATGACCGGCAGATGCCCGGTCACCGGCCAATGAACATCCCGAAGCGGACCATGGATCTGCTGCTCTCGATCACCCGGACGCCGACGGCCGCCAGAAAGGGAGTCAAGCCGGCATGACCCACGCCGACCACATCCTCGTCGAGCGCCATGACGGCTTCCAGACGCTGACCTTCAACCGGCCCGAGAAGCGAAACGCCATCACCAGCCCGATGTACCAGGCACTGCATCGGGCGCTCGACAATGGCGAGGCCGATCGCGGTATTGCCGCCCACATCCTGCTCGGCCAGCCGGGCGTGTTCACCGCCGGCAACGACATCTCGGAGTTCAAGGATTATGCCGAGGGTGACAAGCTCGACACCGCGGTCGACGGGTTCCTGAAGCGCATCGCAACGCTGCGGAAGCCGCTGGTCGCCGGGATCGACGGTCTGTGCATCGGCATCGGCACGACACTGCTGCTCCATTGTGATCTGGTCATTGCTTCCGCCCGCTCGACGTTTCGCACGCCGTTCCTCGATCTCGGGCTCGTGCCGGAAGCCGCCTCCTCGCTGCTGGCACCGCGCCGCATGGGTCATGTCCGGGCTTTCGAGCTGCTCTGCATGGGCAAGAAGCTCAAGGCCGATTGGGCGCTTGCCGCCGGCCTGATCAACGAGATCGTGCCCGAATCTGAGGTGAAGGTCGCGGCTCTGGCAGCGGGCAGGCATCTCGCCGACCGTCCGCCCGAGGCGCTCGCAGCCGCGCGCCGCCTGCTGAAGGGCGATCCGGCCGAGATCCTCGCGCGGATCGATGAGGAGGACAGGCTCTTTGCCGACCGGTTGCGCTCGCCCGAGGCCAAGGAAGCGTTCGAGGCCTTCATGCAGAAGCGGCCGGCCGACTTCAAGAAGCTCAAGACAGGTTGAGACGGCAATGCCAACGTGGCAGCGGGGGACAGGCAGCTGGCACCAGCAATGGTGGAGGATGTCGCGCCACCGCTGCCTGCTGCCCGTTGCCTGCGGGCTGCTCTCGCTCGCCTTGGCTGCCTCGCCTGCCGCTGCCAACTGGCTGACGCACATCCTGAAGGAAGCCGCGGAAGGCGCAGGCGGGACCGCCCGGCGCGGGGCGAACGGCCTTGGCGACGCGCGCGCCCTGCTGCGTCATATCTCCAAGCTGCCGGCGGATGCCCGCAAATCCGCGGTTGCGGCGACCGCATTGCCTGAAGGCCATTGGCGCCTCAGCAATGCGGCCGGCGAGACCGTTACGGCTGCGACCCCCGAGGAGCTTGCGAGCGCCCTCGGATGGCTCGTTCCCGAGGTTGCTGACGTTCCTGGCAACCGGCTGACCTTTTTCGTCGACGAGGAGACGGTGTTCGCCCGGCCCGACGCGGTCACAGCGCTGCCGGATCGCATCGATGTCAGGCTTGCCCACGGCGAGCGAACCCATGCCGTGCTGCGGCAAGCCGAAGCCAACGCCAACGCCATGAGCTCGAGGCTCTACGCCCGGATCGAGCGCGGGATCGTGGTTCCCCTCGACGACGCCCGCCGTTTCGGTGAGGCAACCTGGCAACTCGCCCGCGGCCTCGATCGCTGCTCGATCCGGATGCTCTCGCTCGATGCCGCGGGCAGCCGGCAGCTCGCCCGCATCGGACCCCGCGACCTGGCGAGCAAGCTGCCCGTGCCGGAAGCCGTCGATCCCTTCGGCCTCGGCCAGGCACTCGCAGCCCTGGCCGGGCAGACCGTGCTGGTGACAGGCAAGGTGGAAGGGCCGCTGCTGCGTTTCGAGGCGGCGTCCGGGCCGGCGCGGACCGTGATCGTCAGCGACGTGCTGGCGGCGGCCGAGCGCGCTGACGTCAACCTGCTGCTGCTGGAGGCCTCCTCGCCGCTGCAACCGGGCGTGCGTAACGCATTCTGGCAGCAGGCCGAGGTCGATCGCCTGGGTGAGGCACTGCGGGGCGCCAGCCTCGGCGACTTCCTGTCCGCACTCGCCGGGCAAGGCCGGATCATGCTGCTGACGGCCAGCCAGGACCGGGCGGGTCGCATCCGCTTGGCGATCGTGCCGGCTCCAGGCGATATCGGCTGGCTTGCCTCCGATGCGAGCAGCGTGCTCGATCCGGTCTCGGAGTTGATGGCAAATCTGGCAGCCGGGTTCCTCGGCAGGATCGCGGCCGACCGGATCGAAGTCGCCACCCGCAGCCAGGAGCGCCAGAGCGAGCTCGACCAGCGGTTGGTGCCCGGCATCCCCTCGGGCATCCAATTCTTCTATCTGGGCCTGCTGGTGATAGGTTCGCTTGGCTTGCCGGTTGCGCTCAGGTGGTGGCGCCGCGTGCTGCCATTGCGGCCTCGATCGACCTTCGCGTTCAACCGTATCGGGCGCCTCATCGGTTTCACCCTGGTGTTTCTTCCCCTCGCCGCTCTGCCTGCTGTCGCAGTCAATGCCATGGAGCAGCTCTGGCGGATCACACGGTCAATCTGGTATGGCCTCACCGCGCCGCTGCGCTGGATCTGGCGGCGGCTGCGCCCGGCCGGGTCCGCGTGAAGCGGCCTCCCGCGAGCCAGCAGGCCTCGCGCTGAAGGCGTGGGCCACTCATCCCGGTCCGCTCGACAGCAGCCGGCTCTGTCACACCAACAGACCCAGATCCAGCAGGCTCGAGGTGTGCACGTTGTCGAGCATCGCGATCTCGTGGAACTTGCCGCCCGCGAGCACGCTGACGAGGGTGCCCTGCACGGTATCGAGGATATGCACGACGTCGGAATATTGCGGGTTCTTGATGGTCTGGCCGGTCAGGAAGTCAGCGAGCCTCAGGTGGTCTTGCCCGACAGTGAAGTCGGTGATCTTGGTGGCGTGGCCCGTCACAATCTGGCTGGCGACGACTTTGCGTGTCCACCCATAGCTATCCGAGCCGTCGCCGCCAGTCAGCACGTCATCGGTGGCCCGGATGCGGAAGACGTCGTCGCCCTGCCCGCC
Organism: Hyphomicrobiaceae bacterium; assembly: GCA_031403055.1. Classification (GTDB taxonomy): domain Bacteria; phylum Pseudomonadota; class Alphaproteobacteria; order Rhizobiales; family Hyphomicrobiaceae; genus JANNSW01. The sequence continues at coordinate 4,614 of JANNSW010000346.1, forward strand.
GATTGCGGTGACGCCGGCGGTGCGACCGGTATCGAGAACCATGCCCGCGTCGGTCCCGATGATCTTCTCGAAGCGCAGCACCGAATCGCGAGCGATCACGGCGCCCGTCGTTGCATCGGACAGGACGGCGGTGTGGCGGTCGAGATCGATATTGATACGACCGGAAACCTTTGAGAAATCGAGCGTGTCGGAGCCGACGCCACCGTCGAACACGTCGTTGCCCCGGCCGGCCAGGATCAGATCGTCGCCGCTGCCGCCATAGAGCTTGTTGTTGCCCTTGCCGGCGACCAGCGTGTCGTTGCCGGCATCGCCGAATGCAGCGTTGTTGCCTGAGCCGGTCCAGATGTAGTCGTTACCCGCTCCGGCTTTGATCGTGGTGTTGCCGAGGCTGTTGAGGATGATGTCGTCGCCGGTTCCGCCCAGGATGCTCTTCAGGCTGATGCCGAAGGTCCAGCTCGTCAGGTCGATCAGCTGGCCGCCGGCGCCACCGAAAATGACGTCGATGTTCTGCAGCCGGGGACCGCCGTTGAAGCCGGGGCTGATGCTGTCGTCGAGGAACAGCGCCTTGTGGCCATCGCCCATGACGAGCGTGTTGCCGCTCACCTGCGTGCCGCCATAGTTGGTATAGGTCTGGGTGTAGCCTGCCAGCGCAACGAGATTGCCCGTGCCGGCGCCATTGGGATCGCCTGCATTGTACGAGGCGTAATTGGTCCAGGTGCCATCGGGCGTGTAGTTGATGACACCCGGTCCGCTTGGTTTCTTGCCCATCTGGCTCCCCCATTTGCTCGACCGTTGCCACCTGCTCCAAGCTCGATTGCCTGGGGCAGTCCACGATCGTTTCAAGCCAGACCATACAGAGGAGATTGCAACTATCTCTGACGGTTCCGCAGTGGTTTTTATGCAATTTGGTTGCGAGCGGGTGCCGTCGCGCAACGTAGCCTAGCCGCCGGCCGCGCCAGCCTTCACCCCCATCCGCCCCTCCTCGACGGCATGGCACGCCGCGCTCGTTCCCCTCGCCCCGATCAGTGCCGGTCGCTCCGCCCTGCAGCGCTCGAAGGCATAGCGGCAGCGGGGATGGAAGGCGCAGCCTGACGGCGGATTGACGGGCGAGGGCACCTCGCCTTCGAGCCGCACCCGGTCGCGGCGCGCGCGGGGGTCGGCGACGGGGGTCGCGGACAGCAACGCCTGCGTATAGGGGTGCCGAGGTGAAGCGAACAGCGCCGCCGCCGGCCCCATCTCGACGACGCGGCCCAGATACATCACCATCACCTCGCTGGCGACGTGGCGCACGACCGACAGTGCGTGACTGATGAAGAGGTAGGTGAGGCCGTATTGCTCCTGGAGCTCGGCGAGCAGGTTCAGGATCTGCGCCTGGATCGAGAGGTCGAGCGCGGACACCGGCTCGTCGAGCACGATGATTTTCGGCTCCAGAATCAGCGCCCGCGCGATCGCAATGCGCTGGCGTTGCCCCCCTGAGAACATGTGCGGATAGCGGTCGTAGTGCTCGGGGCGCAAGCCCACCTGCTTCAGGATGCGATGCGCCCGCTCGCGCCGCTCGGACGCGGTCTGACCGGTGTTGATGACGAGCGGCTCCTCCAGGATCGCCCCGATCTTGTGGCGTGGATTGAGCGAGCCGTAGGGGTTCTGGAACACCATCTGCACCATCCGCCGCAGCTTGCGGCGGTCGGCTGGGCTCGCGCCACCGACATCGATGCCGCCGATGCCGAGCTGGCCGGCGGAAGGCTCCTCGATCATGCTGACGAGGCGGGCGAGCGTCGACTTGCCCGAGCCCGATTCGCCCACGATCGCCAGTGTCCGGCCCGGCATCAGCTCGAAGCTCGCCTCCGACACCGCAGTCAGCGCGGCGGGCTTGGCGAACATGCCGCGGCTCACGTCGTAGATCTTGCTGAGGCTGCGCGCCTCGATCAATGGAGGGCTCATGGGCGGACCCCGCTCGCGGACTGGACCGCAAGCAGGGGAGCGGCCGCCAGCGGGTAGTGACAGAGCGCTTCGCCCGCATCCTTGCCCATGCGTGGCGGCAGCACCGAGCGACAGGCTTCGCTCGCGCGTTCGCAGCGGGGATTGAAGAGGCAACCGTTCGGCCGGTCGTGCTGTCCGGGCACGACGCCGGGGATCGAGGCGAGGCGCTTGCCCGTCGAGCGCTCGGGCAGTGCCGAGAGCAGCGCCGCCGTATAGGGGTGGCGCGGGGAGGCAAACAGGCCATCGACTCCCTGCCGCTCAACCTGCTGGCCCGCGTAGGCCACGATCACCCGCTCGGCGGTCTCCGCGACGACACCCATATCGTGCGTGATGAGAACGAGCGCCATGCCGGTGCGGCGCTGCAGATCGATCAGCAGGTCGAGGATCTGGGCCTGGATCGTCACATCGAGGGCGGTTGTCGGCTCGTCGGCGATCAGCAGCTTGGGCTCGCAGGCGATCGCGATGGCGATCATCACGCGCTGGCAGGTGCCGCCCGAAAGCTGATGCGGGTACTGGCGCAGCCGGCGCTCGGGCTCGGGGATGCCGACGGCATCGAGCAGCTCGATCGCGCGCGCCCTGCTGGCGCGCTGGTCGAGCCCCAGATGTGTGCGCAGGCTCTCCTCGAGCTGGAAGCCGACAGTGAAGCAGGGATTGAGGCTCGCCACCGGCTCCTGGAAGATCATCGCCATGTCCTTGCCGATGATCCGCCGGCGCTCGGCGGCTCCGAGCCGCACCAGGTCGTGGCCGTTGAAGTTCATCTGGTCGGCGGTGACGGTCGCCGTCCACGGCAGCAGCCCCATCACCGCCAGCATGGCAACCGACTTGCCCGAGCCCGATTCGCCCACGATCGCGAGCCGGTCGCCCGGATCGACGGCGAAATCACAGGCATCGACCGCACGGAAAGCCCCGCGGGAGGTGGCGAAATCGACCGAAAGGTTTCTGACGTCGAGCAAGGGCATACGCCTTCGTCCCTATTCCTGCTTGTGCGTGGTTGCCGAAGTTGAACGACGATCAAGTTTCAGGCGCTTGGCCACAAGATCCAGACGATAGGAACCTGCACACTTTTCGATGGCCCCTATGGCAAGATTTGCCGCCTCATCCTGATCCTCGAGCAGCTGAAGCAACTGCGCCACGACTTTTTCCCGCCGCTCGGGTTCGAGCATTGCGAACTGCGGATGCCGGAGATCGGCGGTCATCAGGTTCGACTGCCGTGCCAGCCGGTAATACCTGACGACCTCGTGGATCACATCGGACGGCAGGATGGTCAGATCGTCCTTGATGGACTGAAAGACGAAATCGGACTCGTCGGGCGTCGCGAAGGGCTGCATCAGCGCTGCTGAAAGGGCTCTCTCCTGTGCATCCAGCTGCCGAGCGACCGGTTCCCGGGCAGGCAGAATCTCCGCATGGATTGCGGCCAGTAGATCGAGCCTGCGCTCGTGGCAGCGGCGGCGCTCGCTCACAAGCGTCATCAGGTTCGAGAGCAGGAGACCGATCAACCCGCCCAGTAGCCCGACCAGCGCCGTCTCCATCTCTCTCAGCTCCGCCGGAGCTTGGGGTCGAGCGCATCACGCAGACCATCGCCCGTCAGGTTGATGGCGAGAACCGTCACCAGGATGGCGAGGCCGGGGATGGTGACGATCCAGGGCGCGGCGCGGATGAACTCGCGGCTGTCGGCGAGCATCGCGCCCCATTCCGCGGTCGGGGGCTGGGCGCCGAGCCCGAGGAAGCCGAGCGCGGCGGCTTCCAGGATCGCGTCCGAGATGCCGAGCGCTGCCTGCACGATCAGCGGCGCGAGGCAATTCGGCAGCACCGTCACCAGCATCAGGCGCCTGGGTCCCGCTCCCGCCACACGCGCGCTCGTGACGTAGTCCTTGGTGAGCTCGGCGAGGGCGGATGCCCTGACGAGGCGCACGTAGCGCGGCAGATAGACGATCGTGACCGCGATGATGGTGTTCGTCAGGTTGGGGCCGATCACGGCGATGATGAGGATCGCGAGCACGAGCGAGGGGATGGCGACGATCAGGTCCATCACCCGCGAGATGACGATATCGACCGCGCCGCCGGCAAAGGCGGCGGCAAGCCCGAGCGACACGCCGACAATGGCCGAGACCAGCATCACCGAGAGGCCGATGAAGAGCGAGATGCGGCCGCCATGGATGATGCGCGACAGCAGATCGCGCCCGACCGCATCGGTGCCGAGCGGAAAGCGCCAGTCGCCGCCCAGGAAGGCGGGCGGCATTCTCGTCGCCTCGCGGAACTGCTCGATCGGGGAATGGGGCGCGAATACGTCGGCGAACAGCGCGACGATGGTGATGGCGGCGATAATGACGAGGCCCGCGACCGCGCCGCGGTTCTCGGAGAAGTCGCGCCAGAACTCCGCAATCGGCGAGGGCGGAGCGGAACGGCCGGTCGACAGCGTGGTGTCAGCGGGCATGGCGGATCCGCGGGTTGATGAGGCCGTAGAGTAGATCGACCCCCAGGTTGACGAGGATGACGAGCGTCGAGATCAGCATGATGCCGCCCTGGAGTGCTGGATAATCACGCCGGCCGATCGATTCGATCAGCCACTTGCCGACGCCGGGCCAGGAGAAGATCGTCTCCGTCAGCACGGCGCCTGCCAGCAGCGTGCCGATCTGCAGGCCGATCGAGGTGACGACCGGAATGAGCGCGTTCCGGAGCGCGTGCAACCCGACCACCCGGGACGGCGAAAGACCCTTGGCACGGGCGGTACGGACATAGTCCTCCGAGAGCACTTCGAGCATCGAGGAGCGCGTCATCCGGGCGATGACGGCGAGTGGGACCGTGCCGAGCACGATCGTCGGCAGCACCAGATGATGCACCGCCGACAGGAACGCGCCCTTCTGGCCCGACAGCACCGTGTCGATCAGCATGAAGCCGGTGACCGGCTCGAAATAGTACTTGATCAGGTCGATCCGGCCCGAGACGGGCGTCAGGTGAAAGAACTCGCTCATCAGCATGATCAGCAGCAGTCCCCACCAGAAAATCGGCATCGAGTAGCCGGTCAAGGCGAGGCCCATCAGCGACTGGTCGACCACGGTGCCGCGCCTGACCGCTGCGATGATGCCGGCTGGCACCCCGATCAGCACGGCAAACAGCATGGCACAGAACGTCAGCTCCAAAGTCGCCGGGAAAAGGATCGCAAACTCGGTCAGCACCTTCTCATGGCTGATCAGGGAGGTGCCGAAATCCCCTTGCAGAAGGTTGCCGCAATAGTCGAGGAACTGCTTCCAGATCGGCTGATCGAGGCCCATCTCGTGGCGCAGCAGCTCGAGCCGCTCCGGGCTGATGCCGCGCTCGCCCTTTCTGACCTCGATCGGATCGCCAGGAACGAGGCGGATCAGCATGAAGGTCAAGAACATCAGCGCGACGAAAGTCGGGATCGTCAGAGCGAGTCGGCGGGCGAGGAAACGCAACATGAAGGGGAACCAAGTTGGGGAGTAGGGAATAGGGAGTAGGGAGTAGGTGCAGTGGCAAATTTCATTCCCTGCTGCCTACTCCCCATTCCCTACTCCCTCGAACAAACAGGCCGGGACGGCACTGCAGCCGCCCCGGCCCTTGCGCATCGGTCAGCACCGCCTACTGGATATCGACGCCGTGGAACTCATGCCGGCCAAACGGGCTCACCTTGTAGCCCACGACCTCCTTGCGAGTCGGCTCGAACACCGTCGAGTGGGCGATCGTGAGCACCGGGCTCTCGGCTTTGAAGATCGCCTGCATCTTTTTGTAGATCTCCGTCCGCTGGCCCTGGTCGGAGAGATTGCGGGCTTCGACGAGGGAAGCGTCGAAATCCTTGTTGCACCACTTGGAATTATTGCTGCTCCCCGCTTTGCCGTCTTGGCAGCCCATCAGGAAGAAGAAGTTGTCGGGATCGCCGTTGTCGCCAGTCCACCCCAGCAGCCCCATCTGATGCTCGCCCGCACCCAGGCGCTTCCTGTACTCGCCCCACTCGAAGCTCTTCAGCTCGGCCGTGATGCCGACCTTGGCGAGGTCCGCCTGCATCATCTCCGCCATGCGCTTGGCGTTGGGGTTGTAGGGACGCTGCACCGGCATCCACCAGAGGTCGGTCTTCAGGTCGCTGACGCCGGCGGCCTTCAGCATCTCCATGGCTTTGCCGGGATTGTACTCGTAGTCCTTCGTCGTCTCGTCATAGGACCAGATGGTCGGCGGGATCAGGTTCTTCGCCTTCTGTCCGGCGCCCTGGTAGACCTCCTTCAGGATCGCGTCACGGTCGATCGCCATGCCGATCGCAAGGCGCACGTCCTTGTTGTCGAACGGCGGCTTCAGTGTGTTCATCGTCAGATAGCCGATGTTGAGGCCCGCCTGCTCGAGCACGGTTACCGCACTATCGGCCTTCATCGCCGGCAGATCGGCCGGGTTCGGCGCGATCATGACGTGGCATTCGCCGGCCTTGAGCTTGGAATAGCGCGCGGTCGGATCGGGAGTGATCGCATACACGAGGTCGTCGATCGGCGCCTTGCCGCCCCAATAGCCATCGAACGCCTTGAAGCGGATGACGGCGTCCTTCTGGTAGGCAACTAAGGAGAATGGCCCGGTGCCGATCGGGTCCTGGTCGACCTTCTCAGGGGTGGCGGCCTTCAGCATCGCGTCGCCGTACTCCGCCGACAGGATGGTCGCGAAATCCATCCCCATGTTGGCGATGAAGGGCGCATTGGGCTGCTTCAGCTTGAATACGACCGTGTAGTCGTCCGTCTTCTCGATCGACTCGAGAATGCCTGGCATGTCCATGTCGTTGAAGTAGTCGTAAGCACCACCGGAAACCTTGTTGAAGGGGTGATCCGCCTTCCACTGCCGATTGAACGAGAACAGCACGTCGTCCGCGTTGAAATCGCGGCTCGGCGTGAATGCCTTGCTCGCATGGAATTTCACGCCCTTGCGCAGCTTGAAGGTGACGGTCTTGCCGTCCTTGCTCGTGTCCCAAGACTCGGCGAGGCCGGCCACGATGTTGGTCGAGCCGCGCTGGAACTCGACCAGCTGATTGTAGACCGGGCGCGCCGCGTCGAGGCTGGTGCCGGTGGTGTTGATCTGCGGATTGAAGTTCTCGGGGCTGCCTTCCGAGCAATAGACGAGGGTCTTCGCCTGTGCCGCGCCCGCCAGCATCGAGCTGGCGAGAAGCGCACCTGCGAGAAGCCTGACAACGCTTCGCATGATTTTTCCTCCCAAGTCCCACGAGGACCGTCCTCGCAGGATATGGCGCACTCTAGCCCAGGGGGAGCAGTCAGGGAAGGGAGCGCGCGGTTATTCGGCAGCCTCGGCAAGCACCGCCGGGTTGCGGAGCAGGGCTTCGGCGATCCGCGAGCTCGAAACATCGGCGCGATCGAGCACATCGCTCGCGCCGGCTTCCAGCAACGCTCGCTCGCCTGCGAGGTTGCGGCTGTCGCGCAGGACGAGGACCGGGCAGCGGCAACCGCAGCTGCGCAGAATGGCAAGCGTCGAGAGCGCGTCGGCGGCAGGCGGCAGACGGTGCTCGAGCAGCAGCAGGTCGGGTTTGGCTTCGCTCACGCGCTCAATAGCGGCACCCAGCGTTGCGGCCGTGCGGATCGAGATATCGTAGCCGAAGACGAGATGGAGCGAGGCCTGCAGCACGACCGCATCGAGGCTTTCCGCGCTCGCGATCAAAACGTCGGCGACGGGGGCAAGCCTGTTGCGCATGCGAGCGATCTCGCTACGTCTGCGCAGGTAGTCTGCACCAAAGCCTCTGCGGCGCATGCGGTTTGGGCGTCCCGGTTGCGGCGATGCGAATCTGCAACTTATGGTTGCATATTTTGGCATGAGTTGCAACCATCCATTCGGACGGCCGGTGTCGGCGTTGGCCGAAAGGCATCGGGTTGCTGGATCCATGCGAGTTTGACGGACCTTACACCAACTTATCGTCCTTATCGTCATTGCGGCGCGAACCGAACGTTTCCGCATACCACTCCCGCAGCTCCCCCTTCCGCACCTTGCCCATGGCATTGCGGGGGAGGACCGGGACGATGTAGATACGCTTGGGCTGCTTGAAGCGGGCAAAGCGCCCGGCGATGGCAGCCAGCAAGCTCGCCTCCTCGGGGGGCGGGGCTCCCCGCCGGGCCGCCACGACCGCGATCACCGCCTCGCCGAAATCGGGATGCGGCACGCCGACGACGGCCGATTCCTCGACCCCCGGCAGCGCGTTCAGAGCGTCCTCGATCTCGGCCGGATAGACGTTGAGCCCGCCCGAGATGATGAGGTCCTTGGCCCGTCCGACCAGCGTCAGCCGGCCATCCGCCGCCATGGTTCCCACGTCGCCGGTGGTGAAGTACCCATCGGCGCGGAGCTCCTCGGCCGTCCTCTCCGGCATCCGCCAATAGCCCTTGAACACATTGGGGCCTTTGAGCTCGACCGTGCCGGGCTCCCCTCGCGCGACCTCGCGGCCATCGGCATCGGTGACGCGCACCGAGACGCCCGGCAGCGCATAGCCCACGGTTCCCGCGATCCGCTCGCCCAAGAGCGGGTTGGAGGTGATCATGCCGGTCTCGGTCATGCCGTAGCGCTCGAGGATGGCGTGGCCAGTGCGCGCAGTGAAAGCGCGATGGGTCTCGGCGAGGAGTGGCGCGGAGCCCGAGATGAAGAGCCGCATGGTGCGGCAGGACGCGGCGGAGAATTCCGGCTCCGCCAGCAACCGCGTGTAGAAGGTGGGCACGCCCATCATCATGGTCGCTTGCGGCAAGTGCCGCATCACCTCGCCCGCCTCGAAGCGATCGAGCCAGAGCACGCTCGCCCCGCTCGCAATCACCGTATTGAGCGCGACGAACAGCCCATGCACATGGAAGATCGGCAATGCATGCAGCAGCACGTCGGCCGGCGTGAAGCCCCAGATTTGTTTGAGTGTGAGCGCGTTCGAGGCGAGGTTGCGGTGGGTCAGCATCGCGCCCTTGGAGCGCCCGGTCGTCCCCGACGTATAGAGCAGCGCCGCCAGATCGTCGGGCACGACCGAGGCGGTCTCTCGAACGGGGGGCGAGGAGCGCGCGAGCTCCACGAGCGTTCCAGAGCCGTCCGCCTCGAGCGACAGGCACGCCGGAATCCTGTGGGGAAGCGCCTTGGCCTCGGCGATGCGGGTAGCTGGCGCGACCAGCAGAGCGGGCTCGGCATTGCCGATGAAGTAGTCGAGCTCGGCGAGCGTGTATTGGGTGTTCAGCGGATTGAAGATGGCGCCGACCTTCACCGTGGCGAGATAGAGGACGACATTCTCGATCGACTTCTCGATCTGCGCCATCACCCGGTCGCCGCGCCCGACACCTGCTGCAATGAGGGCGCCCGCCATGCGCGCGACCTCGTGGTCCAGCTCGTCATAGGTCAGCCGCGATCCGTCCCGCCGGACGATGGCGGTGCGCGCGCCCCCCGCCCGGCAGACCGCCTCGATCAGACAATAGAGGTTGGCATTGTCGGCTGTTGGCATGCCTGATCTCCTGGTGATGTGTCGGGGCCTTTGAAGCAAACCGGGCCGTGATTCGATCAGCCCACCGGTACTATCCCGAGCTGCGGGCAGCAGCCGGGCCAGGCGGCGACAATCTGGGTGAGGAAGCCCAGGCTGACGAGGATCATGCCAGCATAGACCACGCTATGACGCAGGCCGCCGTAGTGGCGGCGCACGCCACCGAGCTTGGCTTGGGTGATGCGGCGCTGGCTGTCGCTCATCATCTCGTGGTGGCGCTCGACGGCGGCGGTGGCATGCGGGCTCATGCTGGCCTGCGCTCGCTGCATATAGACCATGCCCTCACGCTGGCGGGCTTCCGCTTCCTCGATCGCGCGCGCCGTGCGCTCCTGGCGCTGGGCCAGCAGCCATTCCAAGGCAATCAGGGCCACGCCGAGAAAATCCATGGCGAGGCCCGCGACCTGCATCCAAGGCTGGCTCATCGTCGGTCTCCAATCCAGGTTAGCGAGCATGCGGCTGATACGCCATCCTGACACAGCCGTCGATCATGCAGCCGTCAGGCGCCAACGGCGATGAGCGCCTCCGCAAGAACGGAAGCGTTGCGAGACAGGGGGCGGAGCGGCCGGCCCGGGTTGAGAGTTTCGGATGCGGGCAAGCCGCTCCGCCGCCGCCGGAAGGGG
>JANNSW010000347.1:0-1759 GCA_031403055.1 Hyphomicrobiaceae bacterium
GTGCAGCTCGGGCTCGTCGAGAACCCACCATCCACCCGGCCCGCCAATGCCGAGCTGGAACGGTCCGGCCAGGATCACTCCCAGCATGGAAGCCGCATTCGAATGCCGCGGCGCCGGCCTCGGATGAGTTACAAGTCTGCCATCGAGGATCTCCGCGACCATGTTGGGCGGCGCGGCGAGCAGATCCTCGTAGGTGGCGCGGCGCGTGGGCAGGTCTTGCATCGGGGTCAGCCAAGAGTTTGCATCAGTCGACACGCCTATCACGGAATGCCCGCGGCCTGGCGAGTGTCGCGCTCAATCGAACCTCAAGTCGGCGAGCCGAAGGGAGAGACCGGGCAACAGCAAAGCTGTGATCTCCTCCGTCGGCTGTGCCTCGGGCTTCTCCGCATAGCCGGAAAGGCTGGGCTGCCGATGGACCCTTGTAACGAGCCGCCGCGCGTCGATCACCCAATAGTCGCGCACGCCGAGCCTGGAATAGGTCTCGGCCTTGGTGCCGAGATCATAGGCAAGGCTCGAGCGGGCGATCTCGATCACCAGCAGCACCTCGCGCGGATCCGCCGAGGTCGGCAACGCTCCAGGCGGCGCGACCAGCAGATCGGGCTCGACATAGGTTTCGCCGTAAGGCCGCCAGCCGGGTTCGCTGTAGACCTCGATGTCTAGCGGAGCATTGCGGCGCAACCAATTCTGCAGCGCTCCGCGAACGACCTCGTGCCGAATGCCCTTGGCCGCCATCGGTATCAGCTCCCCGCCGATCAGCTCGACCCGGTCATCCTCGTCGAGGATGCCCTGCTCGATCAGCTGCTCGAACTTCGCCAGCGTCCACCTGAAGCGCGGCAACCCCTCGGCTGCACGCGTGGTCGGCCTTTGGCGCGGATGGGTGTCGGTATCGCTCATGCGGCCTCTATACCATGAACCTTGCTCGGGAGACCACGGATGGCGAGGTCACTCGCCTTGTCTTGCCCTGTCGGCAGGAGCGGTCGCGCGGAGCACGCTGGTATGCGGTCCGTCGGCGCGCACGCTGGTCGCCTTGGCCGGCTCGGCGGCGAGGGGAGCGGAAGCCGGCTCGAACGCGCGCGCCCGCTTGAAGGCTTCCGCGATCACGGCCTTGCCGGGCTCGGCGGCCGGCGCCCCGACGCCAGCCTTGGCGGCCTTCTCGCGAGCGACGCGCAGCCAGGAGGACGAGCCTTCGAGCGAGCGGTCGACGGGGGGCTGCACCACCTGGATCCGCTCGAGGCCATGCTGCATGCGCGCGGCACCCTCGAAGCCCTCGATCCAGACGCAGCGCATCTGTGGCTTCACCTCGCAGAAGCCGCCCTCGCGCACCCCGCCACACGGGCCGTTGCGCAAGTTCTTCGGGCAATTCATCGGGCAGCTCATGCCGGTCGAGGACAGCACGCACTGACCGCACATCTTGCAGTCGAACAGCAGCCCCTTGACCATGCTCTCGGTGAAGGCGACCGGCTTCTCCAGCCGGTTGTAGCCGATTGCCCGGAACATCGGATCGAGCGCCACGATCGCTTGCTCGAACCGGTTGTAGAAACTCTCGAAGAAGCGTGCGTGCCGCACGGCGAACAGGCGGATGGCGTACATTGATGACGTGGCTTTCCGGCAAATGGGTCCAATAGCGAGCACTCTGGTTGGGAAGCGCTACTTGACGAGGGCTCGCCAGCGACATCAGCCGCGATGAAACCCGACGCACATGACGGCTCTGCATCGACCGCGTCGCAAACGAGCACCGCCATGTCGCGCCCGGACATCG
>JANNSW010000348.1:0-4540 GCA_031403055.1 Hyphomicrobiaceae bacterium
GATCGAAGGCATCAACAGCCTCGTGCAAGCCGCCAAGGCCAAGGCACGCGGCTATCGCAACCGCAAGACATTAAAGGCGATCACCTACCTCATCTCCGGCAAACTCGACCTCAGACTACCCACTTGAAACAGCGGGGAGCCGATTTTTGGCTTTGTTCTTGCGCCGCGTAGGGCGCCCAAATGCTCAACGCGATGCCTAGAATTGCCAGTCCCCAGACAATGATCATGCCATTCGAGTACTGGTTAGGTGGTTCAAGTCCGCCCAACAGAGTTGCGCCAAGAAAAGTCGTTCCAAACGGACTCCACAATGACGATAATCCCCAAAGTGCCGCTCCTGCAGCACCCAGAATCCTCTGCCCAAACACGCCGGCGAGAACGGCCAACCCTCCACCGATAACCCCGAACATCAAGCTGAACGGAAACGGAAAAAATGAGCCAAAGACTGCCGCACAGAGCCCAATGATTCCACAATACTTGGATGATTGTTCGTTCATTTTCCAATCTCCGTCCGATTGATTGTGATCAGCATTAACCACATCGGTGGTAGCCCACCCCCCGGCCGACTGTAGTAAATTTGCAACACTTCAACTATCTTAAGCTGATCAAGATCGAGATGCACTTCCTGCCCGATGTCTACTTCACCTGCGACCAGTGCAAGGGCAAACGCTACAACCGCGAGACCCTCGACGCGCACTTCAAGGGCAAGTCGATCGCGGACGTGCTCGACATGACGGTCGAGGAGGGCTGCGGGTACTTCAAGGCGGTGCCCTCGATCCGCGAGAAAATGGAGACGCTGAGGCGGGTGGGGCTCGACTACGTCAAGATCGGCCAGCAGGCGACGACGCTCTCGGGCGGCGTAGCCCAACGCATCAAGCTCGCGAAGGAATTGTCCGAGCGGGCGACCGGGCGAACGATCTACATCCTCGACGAGCCCACGACGGGCCTGCACTTCCACGACGTGGGCAAGCTGCTCGAGGTCCTCCACGAGCTCGCCGACCGGGGCAACACCGCCGTCGTGATCGAGCACGATCTCGACGCCATCAAAACGGCGGGTTGCCCGATCGATCGAGGACTGGAAGGCGGTGATGGCTGAGGAGAGCATGCAGGGCCTTGCACTCGATCGCTGCCGCGGCCCGCGTGCAAGGCAGCATACCCCGGGCGCACGACATCACCGCTCAGCCTGCTTCAGCAGCTTGCTCGTCGTCCGCCCCTTGGCGATGCGGTCCGTCCCGCGCCTGATCTCGAACGAGCAGCTCAGCACGCCGACCGCCTCGGACACGTGCTCGACCGTGATCGCCAGCTCGGCCGCCTCGCCCGCATAGAGCGGCTGCTCGAACTCGATCGACCAGCCGAGCGAGACGCCGCGCGGCCCCGGCAACAGCGTGCCGAGCATCTGGCTCAGCTCAGCGAACATCTGCGCGCCGTAGACGATCGGCTCGCGGAAGCCGTTTGCGCGCGCGAAGGCGGTATCGGTGTGGATGAGGCTCCGGTCGCCCGAGGCTTCGGCGAACGCACGCATGTCGCCGGCCGTGATGGTGAAAGCGAGGCGCCGCTGGTCGCCCTTGGCAAAACCGCTGGTCATGGCGCCAGGCTCCACTCCTCAGCCCTTCTTCTTCTTGATCAGGTCGACCAGGGCGCCCAGGTTCGGCAGCATGTCGATTTCCGACGCCGTGAAGGAAACGCCGAACGCCTGCTCCGCCCCGACTACGATCTGGATGTTGCGCAGGCTGTCCCAGCCTTCGACGTCGCGCGCGGTGGTCGAGCGCGAGAGCTTGTGCCCCATGTCGGGAAACAGCATGGCGAACACTGGTTGCAAGCCGGTCAGGATTTCGTCGTCGGTCATGGTCGTCCTCTCGGGTTCGATCGGTCATACCGCCGGTCGAATGTCGAAACACCTTCAATCACCAGGGCGGCGGTATGATTCTCTCTTTGCGCGCGGCCGCCCCACCAACCCCGCGCGCGTGATACCGTCGAGAAGTGACGCCTAGGTATGCCAGTCAACTCATCTGCTCGACGGTATCAGCGAGCGGCCGTCGGGCAACGAGCGCCACCGAGATGGTGTGCTTCAAACGCCGCGCCTCGGCCAGCGTGCTGTTGGTTGCGGGCAGGAAATGCTGGCTCTCGATCTCGAAGCCGGATTCCCGTATGAAGTCGACTGCTGCTTCCGGCGTCTCCAGCAGGAACAGGTGATCGGGCGCCGGGCTGTTGATCGGCACGTGCAGGAACAGGCGCCCACCCGGCTTCAGGAGCTGCAGCAGGCAATCGATCGCCGCGCGCGGGTCCTCCATATGCTCCAGCACCTCGGCGAAAATCAGCAGGCCGAACCGGCCCTTGGCGTTGGCGACATCGAAGAAATTCGACTGCACGAGGTTAGCTGACGCGCCGAGACGTTTCAGCGCCTCGCCCGTATTGGCAAGGCTCGCCGGCGAGATGTCCCAGCCTTCGACGTGGCTGCATTTCGCGTGCTCGGCTGCGTAGGCCAGCAGCAGGCCGTGGCCGGGTCCGATCTCGAGGAGGCGCGAGCCGGGAGCGGCATTGTCGAGGAACTGGGAAAGAAAATAGTCGAACGTCGCCGTGTGATTGGACCAAAAGAGCTGCGTCATCAGCAAGCCGTTCATGTACCGGCGCATGTAGTCGGCGTCCTGGTAGACGAGGCGGTTCGCTGCCTCGAACGAGGCGAGCCGATAGCGGCCGTTGCGGCGAAAGAACAGCTCCTCCTCGAGCACGATTTTCGTCAGGAAATCATAATCCGCGCAGAACTCGTCGAGCCGCTCGCCGATCAGCCGCGTGATCCGCGCGGAGAGATCGCGGAGAATCCGCCGCTCGCTTGCTGCAAGGTCGGTAAAGCGCCGCTGCAGGAAGGCCCCGTGCTTGGGGTAAAGCGCGAGCTGGCGCGAGACGATTGCGGCAAGGGCCGGATCGAGGTGGCGCAATGGACTGGTCATAAACCTTCGGCCCCAACCGGAAACCGCCCCGCTGATGCCATGATCATGCCGCGGAGCCCTCGCCTGCCTATGCCACGTCCGCGTCCACCCGTACAACCGCCACGGTCGCACCCGCGCCAAGAAATTTGTCGTACACGTTGCGGTCGGCGCGCCACGCCGCTATCAAGGCGCGCGTATTGCGTTGGGGCTGAGGGACAATGGGCACCGCACTCGAATGGCTGCTGGCGATGAACCAGGGCGGCCAGCCCCGGTTCGAAGCGGCCGTGCAAGCGATGTCTGCGGGCGAGGCACCTTCCGTGGTCGCTGCGGTGCTGTGGGCCGCAGGAGCGGTCGACGCCCCCCTCGCCTCCTCGCAAGCCTTGCGCCGCTCCACTCTCGCCTGGCGCCAGAAATCTGGCGTCGCACCCGAAGGGTTTCGCGAGGTCGCGATCGAGCTGATCGCCAACGAGACGCTGAGCTTCCTCGCCGACGGATTGTTTGCCTGTGGCTTGCGGCATGGGCTGTTGATTTCGCCAATCTGGCGCCGCTTCGACGAGACGGTTGCCGAGGTGCGCCAGTCGGGCCTTGGGGGAACACCCCTCGACCTGGCGATGATCCTCGCCCCAGGCGAGCTCTTGGGCGAGCCGGGCGGCGCCCCACGCGCGCTCGACGATGTCGGCATGCTCGCGCAAGCCTTCGCGTCGGCCCGCTCGGCCCGCGTCGTTGTGGCGACGCTGCCTGCCCGTATCGGCGAGCCCAAGAACAGCTCCGACCTGGTCATTGCGGATTCGCCGCGTGCCCAGCGCGCAAGGCTCAACGCCGGGCTCGTCGATCTCTGCCGGGCGGGGCGGGCGATTGCGTGGGACATGGAAGCGCTGGCGGGCCGGGTCGGTGCTTCCGACTGGTTCGATCCGCGATTGCAGCTTCACGCCAAGATCCCTTTCTCGCTCGCGGCCACCATGCGAGTGGCGGACGATCTCGCCGCCGTGATCGCCGGAGCGATGGGACACAACCGGCGGCTGCTCGTGCTCGATCTCGACAACACGCTCTGGGGCGGTGTCATCGGCGACGATGGCTCGAGTGGTATCGTCTTGGGGCAGGGGTCGGCTGCCGGCGAAGCCTATCTCGAGGTGCAGCGGGCGGCTTTGGAGTTGCGAAGGCGCGGCGTCGCGCTCGCCGTCTGCTCCAAGAACGAAGAAGGCAATGCCCGCGAGCCGTTCCGCCGGCACCCCGACATGCTGCTGAAAGAGGAGCACTTCGCCGCGTTCGTCGCCAACTGGCAGGACAAGGCGACCAACATCCGCGCGATCGCCGAGGAGTTGAGCCTCGGACTGCAGTCGATCGCCTTCCTCGACGACAACCCGGCCGAGCGGGAGCGCGTCCGCCAGGTCTTGCCCGAGGTCGCGGTGATCGAGACGGGCGAGGATCCGGCGCGCTACGCCTCGCGCTTGTTGCAGTCGGGCTTTTTCGAGCATCTGCCCTTGACCGCGGAGGATCGGGCGCGCGCGGCCGATTACCAGGCCAACACCGAGCGCTCCGCCATGTTGACGCGGGCCGGGAGCTATGAGGACTATTTGACGTCGCTGGCGATGGAGCTGAGCATAGCTCCATTCGAC
>JANNSW010000349.1:0-7033 GCA_031403055.1 Hyphomicrobiaceae bacterium
GGACCGGTCGCTGGCCGAGGAAGCCTTTGCCGGCGACGTGGTCGGCATCCCCAACTACGGCATCCTGCGCATTGGCGACACGTTGACCGAGGGCGAGGACCTAGCCTTCCTCGGCATCCCCAATTTCGCGCCCGAGATCCTGCGCTATGTGCGGCTGGGCGACGCGATCCGGGCGAAAAAGCTGCGCGAGGCGCTGCACGAGATGTCGGAAGAAGGCGTAGTTCAGCTGTTCCTGCCGGTCGACGGCACGCCCCCGATCGTGGGCGTGATCGGGGCGCTGCAACTCGACGTGCTCGCCGATCGCCTCGGGAACGAGTACAGCCTGCCGATTGGCTTCGATCAGACGAGCTTCGAGGTGGTGCGCTGGATCTCGGCTGATGATCCCAAGGTACTTCAGGAATTCGAGGAGAAGCACCGCTCCGCGATCGCAACCGATCTCGACGGGGCCAAGGTGTTCTTCGCCTCCTCCGTGTTCATGCTCAACTACACCCGCGAGCGCTCGCCTGGCATCGGCTTTGCCGACGTGAAGACGGTCATCCGCAAGTGAAGGCCGGCTGGGAAGCCTGCCTCACGCATTCGTCATGACAAGGCCGTGGACGCCCCTGCGACGCTCGATCACAATCCTGCTGCGATTCGTGCGCTAGCTATACGTATGTGCCTTCTCTAGTGTGGTGTCTCGCAAATGCCATCCAGCATCCGCAGCTGGCTCGGTGATGGCATTTGCGAGGCGAAACCACACTAGAATCATAGAGTTGCTAGTGTCCTTTCATCTCCGAAATTCGCTTCAGAGTACACTGCGAGGATGAGCGTATTTCGGAGACAGGACACTAGGGTGGCGCCCGACTGGAGAGTGCCGATGCTGAAGACCATCCGATATCTGTATCTCTTGGCCGTGGCCGTCGCTCTGTCGCCGCTGGCTGCACAGGCAGTCGAGCCGGGATTGCCGCTGGCGTTGATCTCGCCCGAGCAGGCGGTCGGCATCGGCCTCGGTCGCGCGGTGCAGGCATTGCCGGCCACGGACGAGCGCTCGAAGGCCATTCGCGACGGGCTCGCCCGCTTCTATGGGGAGCGCAACAACGAGCCGCTCTGGCTGGCCGGCAACCAGCTCGGCTACCGGGTGAACGCGCTGATGGAGGAGTTCGGCCGGGCGGCTGACTGGGGGCTCGATCCGGCGGCCTATGCGCTGCCGGCGGTCGCCCCCGGTGGCGGCGCCGGCGCGCGCGTCGAAGCCGAGCTCGCGGTGACGCTTACCGCCGTGCGCTATGCGACGCATGCCCATTCCGGGCGTATCGATCCCCAGACCATCAGCCGCATCATCGATCGCGGCTCGACTCCGCCCGATGCCTATGAGCTGCTGCGGGCACTGGCTGCGACCGACACGCCGGCGAAGGTGCTGCTCGCCTACCAACCCAAGCACGAGCAGTTCCTGCGCCTGAAGAAGAAGCTGGCCGAGCTGCGCGGGAGCGCGGCGGCCGAGGGCGCCAAGCCCCCGGCCGAGGAAGCGATCCAGATCCCGGCCGGACCGCTCCTGAAGCCCGGGCTGAAGCATGAGCAGGTTGCGCTGCTGCGCCAGCGCCTGAAGGTCGCGCCTGCCGCTGGCGCCAACCCGGTGGATGTCAATTTCTACGATGCGGGCCTCGAAGCCGCTGTGCGCGCCTTCCAGCAGGAGAAGGGCCTCCAGGTCGACGGCTTGGTTGGGCGCGGCATGCGCGCGGCACTCAATGGCGTCGTCGTCGTGCGCGACCGGCCCGAGCTGCAGATCCAGCGCATCCTGGTCGGCATGGAGCGCTGGCGCTGGATGATGGAGGACATGGGCGAGTTCTACGTGCTGAACAACGTGCCCGAGTTCATGCAGTACGTCGTCAACGCCGGCAAGGTCGTGCGTTCCGAGCGCATCATCGTCGGCAAGGGCTCGACGCCGACGCCGACCTTCTCCAAGCGCCTCGAGTTCATCGAGTTCATGCCGTTCTGGAACGTGCCGAACTCGATCAAGGTCGAGGAGATCCGGCCGGGCCTCATCAACGGCACCAACATCATGGAGGTGCAAGGCCTCAGCGTCGACTTCAATGGCCGCCGGATCGACCCCTACAGCGTCGACTGGGAAAGCGTGGACGTGCGCCGCTTCCGCTTCTACCAGACGCCGGGCGGCAAGAACGTGCTCGGCGTCGTCAAGTTCATGTTCCCGAACCGGCACGACGTCTACATGCACGATACGCCATCGAAGAGCCTCTTCAACGATGGTGTGCGAACCATCAGCCACGGCTGCATGCGTGTCAGGAACCCGCTCGATCTCGCCGAGAAGATCCTCGGCTACGATCAGGGCTGGACGCTGGCGGCGGTCCACAATGCGGTCGCGCGCGGCAACACCCGGGTCGATCTCAAGAAGCCGGTCCAGGTGCACGTGACCTATTTCACCTCCTGGGTCGGGGACGACGGCAAGATCAGCACCTTCGGCGACATCTACGGCCATGACCGGCGGGTGGCGATGGCGCTCAACGGAGCAGCCAACGTCATCGCCGATGAGGATCGCGGCATCGGCTCCAGCGCGCGGGCCGCGAGCGATCCCGGCCCATCGTTGTGGGACACCTTCAACACCAAGAAGAAGCCTTACTACAGCGACGTCTCCGCCCGCAGATAGCGGCCGGCGCGTTCCGAGGTCCGGCTTGCGGCCAGGCTGCCATACCTATTAGATGGTGGTAGCCCCATCCCTGGCCAGCGGAGCCTGCCATGCCCCTCATGACTTGCGGCACGATGCTTGCCCATCTGCTCGAAGCCTATGACGTCGGCCACGTCTTTGGCATCCCCGGCGTGCACAATGTCGAGCTCTACCGCGGCCTCTGGCAAACCAAGATCCGCCATGTCAGCCCGCGCCACGAGCAGGGGGCGGGCTTCATGGCGGACGGCTACGCGCGCGCGACCGGCAAGCCCGGCGTCGCCTTCGTCATCACCGGCCCCGGCCTCACCAACATCGCGACCGCCATGGGCCAGGCCTATGGCGATTCCTCGCCGATGCTGGTGCTGGCAGCGGTCAACAAGCGTCACGAGCTCGGCTTCGGACGCGGCTTCCTGCATGAGATGCCGAGCCAGCGCAACGTCGCCGCCGGCCTTTCCGCCTTCGCCCACACCCTGCAGCGGCCCGAGGAGTTGCCCGACGTGATGGCGGCGGCCTTCGCCGTGTTCTCGTCCTCGCGACCGCGTCCAGTCTACATCGAGTTTCCGATCGACGTGATGGAGACCAAGATCGAATGGGAGCCAGCGCAGGCGAAGGTCGTGCGCCTGCTGCCGCCGGCGCCTGCTGCCGCCGCGATCACCGCTGCCGCCGGCATCCTCGCCAAGGGCAAGCGGGCTGTCATTCTCGCGGGTGGCGGCGCAACCGGCGCGGCCGGGGAGATCGCGGCGCTCGCCGAGGCGCTCGATGCGCCCGTCATGTCGACGGTCAACGCCCGCGGCATTCTCCCGCCCGGCCATCCTCTCAACTGCGATTTCGCGATCGCCTACGACGACGGACGCAAGGCGCTCGACGAGGCCGATGCGGTGGTTGCGATCGGCACCGAGATCGGCGAGACCGACTACGAGTTCTGGGCAACCAAGCCGCTGGCACCCAAGGGCGCTTTGATCCGCATCGACATCGACCCGCGCCAGATCGCCATCGGCCCGCAGGTGGCCGTGGGCATCGTCGCCGACGCCAAACTCGCGACCTCCGCCCTGCTCGCCGCCTTGGGCAAGAAGGGCAAGCGCGACCGGAGCTGGGCCGATGGCCTCGTCAGGAGTGCGGCCAAGATCATCGAGCGCACGCGCGAGATCGAGGATCCGCTCTACGACAAGATCCTCATCGCCATCCGCGACCGGCTCGGCGATCCGGTGCTGGTCGGGGATTCGACCAAGCCCGTCTATCGCGGCATGCTGACCTACCGCGCGCCGGTGCCGCGCAGCTTCATGTCGGCGGCGACCGGGTTCGGGACGCTCGGCTTTGCCTTGCCGGCGGCGATCGGCGCGAAGGTCGCGCTTCCCGACCGCCACGTCATCGCCATGCTGGGCGACGGCGGCATCCAGTTCACGCTGCCCGAGCTGATGAGCGCCAAGGAAGCCAAGGCCGGCATCGCCGTCGTCGTGTGGAACAACGAGGGCTATCGCGAGATCAAGGACTTCATGGTGAGCAAGGAGATCAAGCCGATGGCGGTCGACATCTCACCCCCCGATTTCGTGAAGACGGCGGCGGCCGCCGGGATCGAGGGCGTGCGCTGCAAGACCATCGCGGAGCTGACAGCGGGCCTGGCCGAGCATGGGCCCAATGCAACCGAGCCGAGGCTGTTCGAGATCGGGCCGTGGATGAAGGGGTGAGAGGGGCTGGGCGGCTGGCGGGTCGCCCGAGAGCAACGAAACGTAGGCTGAGCTGGGGTCGCCGTCTGGCGGATGAAGCCCAGCATTCGCGGGGGCAGGGATTCTGCCGGTCCTCGACCGGCCTCGGCCCTTGCTCCCCCGCCCGCATTGCACCATTGCATGAACCGCGCTCCGCTCACCCTTTCGCCGCCCGCGCCGAAGGTGTAGGACTTGCTCCCACATCGCCAAGCAAGGCCGCGCGGGAGAGCTTCCCCACACCCCGAAACGGGAAAAACGGAAGCGCCGAAGGAGCAACCGCCCCGGAAACTCTCAGGTCCCAAGGACCGTGCAGCCACTGGCACTCTGGAAAGCAGCGGATCGCGAACGCGGCCCGCTCACCCAAGGGGTAAGCCGGGAGGGTAACGCTTCCCGAGCAATCTCTCAGGTCCCGCGACAGAGGGGGCTCGACGCCGGACGCGCTGCTCGCGTCCGCGGGAGGCCCTATGCGGGGACTGAGGTCATGGCCGAGCACGACGCATCCACTAGCGCTGGCTTGAAGCGCACCCCCCTCTATGATCAGCATGTGGCGGCCGGCGCCAGGATCGTTCCTTTCGCTGGCTACGAGATGCCGGTGCAATACCCGCTCGGGGTCTTGAAAGAGCACCTGTGGACGCGCGAGCAGGCGGGCCTGTTCGACGTTTCCCACATGGGCCAGGCCTTCGTGATCGGGCCGTCGCACGCGGAGACGGCGCGCGCGCTCGAAGCGCTGATGCCGGCCGACATGCTGGGGCTGGCGCTCGGCGCCATCCGCTACAGCCAGCTCTTGACCGGCGAGGGCGGCATCATCGACGATTTGATGGTGACGCGCTCGACCTCGCCCGACGACGATGGCGGGCTGATGCTGGTCGTCAATGCGTCGCGCAAGGACGTGGATTTCGCCCACATCAGATCGCGCCTGCCGGCCGGGTTCAAGTTGGAGCCCGCGCCCGCCCGCGCGCTGATCGCGCTGCAAGGGCCCAAGGCCGCGGCCGTGCTCGCGCGCCATTGCCCTGAGGCTTGCGATCTCGCCTTCATGATGGCCCGCAGTGCCCGGCTCGATGGCATCGACTGCCATGTCAGCCGCTCGGGCTATACCGGCGAGGACGGCTTCGAGATCTCGGTCGGGGAGACCCATGCCGGCAAGGTCTGGGAGATCCTGATGGCGGAGCCCGACGTGCGCCCGATCGGGCTCGGCGCGCGGGATTCGCTGCGGCTCGAGGCCGGACTCTGCCTCTATGGCCACGACATCGACGAGACCACGAGTCCGGTCGAGGCTGGCCTCGCCTGGTCGATCGGCAAGCGGCGCCGCGCCGAAGGCGGCTTTCCCGGTGCCGCGCGCATCCAGCGCGAGCTGGCCGCGGGCCCGTCGCGCAAGCGCGTCGGCCTGAAGCCCGACGGCCGCCAGCCGGCGCGCGAGGGCAGCAAGGTGCTCGGGCCCGACGGCGCCGAGATCGGCACGATCACCAGCGGCGGGTTCGGCCCGAGCGTCAACGGCCCGGTCGCCATGGGCTATCTGGCCGCCAGCCACGCCAAGCCGGGCGAAGCAGTCTCGCTGGTGGTGCGCGACAAGCTGCTGCCGGCCACGGTCACGGCACTGCCGTTCGTGCCGAGCCGCTACAAACGCTGAATTTTCCCTTTTCAGAGGCATCCGGAGGACGCGATGAGCAAGCGCTACACCAAGGACCACGAGTGGATCGAGCTGGCAGGTGGCATCGCCACTGTCGGCATCACCGACCATGCCCAGCAGCAGCTGGGCGACGTGGTGTTCGTCGATCTGCCGGCCGTCGGCAAGGCCGTGACCAAGGGTGGCCCGGCAGCGGTCGTCGAGTCGGTGAAAGCCGCCTCCGACGTCTATGCGCCGGTCTCGGGCGAGGTGGTCGAGGTCAACGGCGATCTCACGGGCGATCCGGCCCGTATCAACCAGGACGCCGAAGGCAAGGCCTGGTTCATGAAGATCCGCATCAGCAATGAAAGCGAGCTCGCCGACCTGATGGATGCCGCCGCCTACCAGGCGTTCGTCGCCTGACAGATTGCGCCGAGGCCGCGCCACCGCCGAAACCAGGAGAACGATCATGGCCAAGAGCCGCCCCACCCTTGCCGAGCTCGAGCCCGGCGCCAACTTCATCCGTCGTCACATCGGCCCGAGCGAGGCCGAGCGCCGCGAGATGCTGAAGACGCTGGGGGCGGATTCGCTCGATGCCTTCATCGATCGCGCGGTGCCGCAGGCGATCCGCACCTCGCAGCCGCTCGACATGGCGGCGCCGATGGCGGAGCGCACGGCGCTCTCCTACTTGCGCAAGATGGCCGGCCGCAACCAGGTTTTCACCTCGATGATCGGCATGGGCTATTACGGCACCGTCACGCCCAAGGTCATCCTGCGCAACATCATCGAGAATCCCGGCTGGTACACCGCCTACACGCCCTATCAGGCCGAGGTCAGCCAGGGGCGGCTCGAGGCACTGCTCAACTACCAGCAGATGGTGATCGATCTCACCGGCCTGCCGATCGCCAACGCCTCGCTGCTCGATGAGGGAACCGCCGCGGCCGAAGCGATGGCGATGGCCAAGCGCGCGGTCAAAACCTCGGCCAATACCTTCTTCGTCGACAAGGATACACATCCCCAGACCATCGGCGTGGTCGAGACGCGGGCGCGCGCGTTCGGGTTCGAGATCGT
>JANNSW010000350.1:0-10317 GCA_031403055.1 Hyphomicrobiaceae bacterium
AGCCACCGAGGCGGCCGAAAACCGATTGGCGAAACAGTCCTGTCAGCGCGTGCTGCCCGTTCCTGCCGGTGCGCGGGTCAGCCAGTACATCGCCCACCCAGTCCGTTAGACCGAGCGCGTCATCGAGTTCACGATAGGCGAACAATCCGGCGTCGGTGGTTATCCTGGAGCCATGAAACGCGAGTTTCAGGCGGCGGTCGAAATCGAGCCGCAGAGTGCCATCATTCGATTCACCCGCCGGGCTCGTCAAAACAGCCTCCCACGATCCATATTCAAGCTATTGATTATTATATCTGAATCGTGGCTAGTCCGCCAGAAATCGGTGCATCATCGGGTGAATGTGGGCCAAGAGTTGTCAGGGGCGGACGAGATCGCTACCGTCCTGCTGGAAATTGGCGTTCATATGGGGAATGTCGGACAAGGAATTGTGCCATGGCTGCGACCTCGCCCTATGCCATCCTGTTCGAGCCGGTGCGGATCGGGCCGGTGACGGCACGCAATCGCTTCTATCAGGTGCCGCACTGCAACGGCATGGGCCGCAGCTATCCGAGCTCGATGGCGCGCATGCGCGGGATCAAGGCCGAAGGCGGCTGGGCGGTCGTGTGCACCGAGGTGTGCGACTACCACTGGACCTCGGATTCGACCCGGGAGCTGCGACTGTGGGACGACCGGGATATCCCCACGCTCGCCCGCATGGTCGACGCGGTGCACGAGCATGGCTCGCTCGCCTCGCTGCAGCTCGGGCACCTGGGCTATTACGGTCGCAACCTGTTCAGCCGCGAGGCGACGCTTTCCCCTTCGGGCCGGCCACCCGCCTACGACTTCCCCGGTTATGCGCGGACGATGGACAAGGCGGACATCCGCAACGTCCGGCGCTGGCACCGCAATGCGGCACTGAGGGCCAAGAAGGCCGGCTTCGACATCGTCATGGTCTATGCCGCCCACGACCTGTCGCTGCCCATGCACTTTCTGTCGCGACGGCACAATCAGCGTACCGACGAGTACGGTGGCAGCATGGAGAACCGGGCACGCCTGCTGCGCGAGCTGATCGAGGAGACCAAGGATGCGGTCGGCGACACCTGCGGCGTGAGCGTCCGGATCGCTGTCGATGAGCTGATGGGGGAAGATGGCATCACCTGCGCCAAGGAGGGCCACGACGTGATCGCCCTGCTCGGCGAGCTACCGGATCTCTGGGACGTGAATTGCAGCGATTGGAGCAACGACTCGATCACGGCGCGGTTTGCCGAGGAGGGATTCCAGGAGCCCTACACGTCGTTCGTGAAGCAGCTGACCAGCAAGCCCGTGGTCGGCGTCGGCCGCTACACCTCGCCCGACCGGATGCTCTCGCTCGTCAAGAAGGGCGTGCTCGACTTGATCGGTGCGGCCCGCCCCTCGATCGCCGATCCGTTCCTGCCAAGGAAGATCGAGGAAGGCCGGATCGAGGATATCCGCGAGTGCATCGGCTGCAACGTCTGCGTCGCCTACTCCAACAATCTCGTGCCGATCCGCTGCACCCAGAATCCAACCATGGGGGAGGAGTGGCGGCGCGGCTGGCATCCCGAGCGGATCGCCGCGCGCGACACCGACGACAAGGTGCTGGTGGTCGGCGCCGGTCCGGCCGGGCTCGAGGCGGCGCTCGCGCTTTCGCAGCGCGGCTATGACGTGATGCTCGCCGAGGCGGCCGGCGTGCTCGGCGGCCGGGCCGAGCGCGAGAGCCGGCTGCCAGGGCTCGCCTCCTACGGCCGGGTGCGGGACTACCGGGTGCAGCAGCTGTCGCGCATGGGGAATGTGGAGATCTTCCGCGGCAGCCGGCTCGACGCCGACGCCGTGCTGGAGGCAGGGTGCTCGCTCGTTGCGATCGCGACCGGCGCCCGCTGGCGGCGCGACGGCTTCGGGCGGCACGGCCTGAAACCGGTTCCAGGCCTCGGCCTCGCCCATGTGCTGACGCCCGACGACATCATGGACGGCGTCGAGGTCGCGGGGCCGGTCGTCGTCTACGACGACGATCACTACTATATGGGTGGCGTGCTGGCGGAGGCGTTGCGGGCAAAGGGGCTCGCAGTGACGCTCGTGACGCCGTCGGCACTGGTCTCGTCATGGACGGTATACTCGCTCGAGCAGGAGCGCATTCATGCCCGCCTGCACCAAATCGGCGTCGAGATCGTCACGCACCATACGCTCGCCGAGCTGCATGCGGGAGCGGCGAGCTTCGGCTTCGTGCATGGCGGCAAGCGCAAGCGGATCGAGGCCGCGACGGTGGTGCTGGTGACGGCGGTCGCGCCGGACGACGCGCTGCTTTGCGAGTTGCAAGGGCGTGCGGAGGCCTGGGTGGATCACGGGGTGCGGCGGATCGTGCCGATCGGAGATTGCCATGGGCCAGGAACGATCGCGCAGGCGGTCTGGAGCGGGCACAGGTTCGCGCGGACGCTCGGCGTACCGGACACCGACGAGGTGCCGTTCCGGCGCGAGCTGGTGGAGCTGGTGCCGGATTGGCCAAGCTGACCGAGGCCGCTCAGCTCCGATAGTCGGCGTTGATCGCCACGTAGTCCGCCGAGAGGTCGCACGTCCACACCGTCGCCACTCCTTGCGCAATGCCGACATCGACGGCGATCGCGAGCTCGCGGGCCTTGAAATAGGCGGCGCCCGCTTCCTCGGTATAGCCAGGGGAGACCTCGCCGGCCCGGGCCACCTCGATCTCACCGAACCGGATCGCGAGACGGTCGCGGTCGGCGGCCTCGCCCGACTTGCCCACCGCCATCACGATCCGGCCCCAGTTCGGATCCTGCCCGGCGATCGCCGTCTTGACGAGGGGCGAGTTGGCGATCGAGAGGCCGATCCGGCGCGCCGAGGCGCGGTTCTCGGCGCCGGTCACGGTGATCGCGACGAACTTGGTCAGGCCCTCGCCGTCCTTGGCGACCATCAGCGCGAGGTCGTGCAGGACCTCGTGCAGCGCTCGACGGAAATCGGCGGCGAGGGGATCGGCAGCATCGGCAATCGTCGGCGCGCCGCGCTTGGCCGCCGCTCCGGTCGCAAAGCACAGCAGCGTATCGCTGGTCGAGGTGTCGCCATCGACGCTGACGCAGTTGAACGTCGCCTGGGCGCCCTCGACCAGCATCACCTGCAGCGCCCGGGCCGCAACAGGCGCATCGGTTGCAACGAACGAGAGCATCGTCGCCATGTCGGGCGCGATCATCCCGGCGCCCTTGGCGATGCCGTTGATGGTGACCTCGGTGCCGCCCACTTTCGCGCGCCGCGACGCAAGCTTTGGATAGGTGTCGGTCGTCATAATCGCGCGGGCGGCATCGCTCCAGCGGTCGGTGCGAGCTTTCCTCGCGAGGCCGCCGAGCTGGGTCGTGATCTTGCTGGCGTCGAGCGGCTGGCCGATCACGCCGGTCGAGGCGATGAAGATCTCGCCCGGCTTGGCGCCGGTGAGGGCCGCCGCGGCTTCGGCGGTCGCAGCCACGGTTTCGATGCCACGCTTGCCGGTGAAGGCGTTGGCGTTGCCCGAGTTGACGACGAGCGCCCTGGCGCGCCCCTCGACTAGCCCCTTGCGGCACCAGTCGACCGGGGCCGAGCGGGTCTTCGATCGCGTGAGTACGCCAGCGACGCTGGTGCCGGGATCGAACAGGCCGAGCAGGAGGTCGGTGCGGCCCTGGTACTTGATGCCGGCTTCAGCGGTCGCGAAGCGCACGCCTTCGACCGCTGGCATGGCCGCAAGGGTTGCAGGAGCGAAGGGCGACAATTTCGAGCCACTGGAAGCCACGATCAACCCCTCCGCTCTTGTGCTTGCTCAGCCTGCTATTGTGCGATGCCCTGACCCGCGCCCTGCGCCTTCAGTGCCTCGTCCAGGATCTCGATTTTTGCGGTGCTGCGCAAGCCCTGCATGACCTCTTGCGCCTTGCGTTGCACCAGCGAGGTCATGATCTTCGACTTAACGGTTTCGAACGGCGGAAAAGCACGCATGCGCTTGTCCTCGACCTAGATAATGTGCCAGCCGAATTGGGTCTCGATCGGCGCGCTGGTCATCTCGCCCGGCTTCAGCGCGAAAACCGCGTCATCGAACGGCTTCACCATCTGACCCCGCGAAAAATAGCCCAGATCACCACCATTGGCACCAGAGCCCGGATCCTGCGACTTCTCCTTGGCGACCGTCTCGAAAGCGTCGCCATTGCCGATCAACTCGATCACCTGGTGCGCCTCCTCCTTGGTTTTTACCAGGATGTGACGGGCACGGACCTCCTCCTGCGGTGTGATCTTGCCGGCCTGATCGTCGTAGATCTTCCTGGCCTCGGCTTCGCTCGCAGCCGAGCCGATGGTTTTCTCGAAGAAGGCGTCGCGCAGCGCCCGGTTGCGATAATAGGCGAGCCGCTGGTCGAAGGAAGGGTCGGTGCCCAGATTTTGCTTCTCGCCCGCCGCAGCCATCAGGGCGTTCTCGATCAGATACTCGACCAGCACCCGCGTGCGCTGGTCTTCAGGCACGCTGCTCAGCTCTGGCCCGATCTCGACGGAGGCAAGGCGCAGATCGGCCTCGGTGATATCGCGGCCATCGACGCGGGCAAGCACCTTGTCCTGCGCCTGGGCGGGGAGGCTGGCTGCGATACTGGTCGCAACGAGTGCGGAAATGACGATACGGGAGGCATTGGAGAAGAGGCGCAAATCCGTGGTCCTTTTGCTCGTCTGGGCCACCATGGCGGCAACGGGCGCATGCATAGCCTTCGACCGTGGCAATTGCAAAGCGACGAATGCGGAATCGAGAATCTTCGAGCTCATGCTGTCGATGCCCTTGTGGATCGCGCGAAAAGGGCATATATGGACGCTATCGACTTTGGCCGGACCACCGGGCCGCACCGCTTCGGCACTGCCGAGCGCAGGTTCTGACCCCCCAAAAATCGACGAGCTGGGACTGTGCGCGCACCTTGGTGCAAATACGGTCTCTTGGACTAACGACTGATCGATGAAAGAACGTTGATGAATAAGGGCACTGTGAAGTTCTACAATGACCAAAAGGGTTTCGGCTTCATCACGCCGGACGCTGGCGGCAAGGACGTGTTCGTCCACGCGACGGCGCTTGAGCGCGCCGGAATGCGCGGTCTCGTGGAGGGCCAGAAGGTCTCCTACGACACCCAGGAAGACCGCCGCACCGGCAAGATCGCCGTGAACACCATCCAGGCCGCGTAAGCGGCCAAGTTGACGGGCGCCGATGCCGCATGGCAGCAGCACCCGAGCAACGCTGGACCAGGCAAAGCCGCTCTCACTGAGGGCGGCTTTGTCGTTTCTGAGGGACGAGCCTCGAATGGATCTGCCATGGCAATATCTGCGGCCCTGGGCGCGTCGGACCTATCGCCCTGCCAGCAATGTGGCGCTTGCTGCTCCACGTCGGCCGAGTGGCCGCGCTTCAGCACCGAGACCGATGCCGCGCTCGACCTGATTCCGCTCGAGCTGGTCGATCCGGGGCTTGGCCGGATGCGTTGCGTCGGCGATCGCTGTGCGGCGCTCACGGGCAAGGTCGGGGTCGCAACCGCCTGCTCGATCTATGCGATCCGCCCCGATGTTTGCCGTGCCTGCGAGCCAGGCGATGATGCCTGTTCAATGGCCAGGGCCAGACATGGCCTGGCGCCACTCCGAGGTTAACCCGCTCGTAAAACCTCACGCGTAGGATCATGCGAGGTCGTCCTCAACCGGTTTGCGTCACCATGGCCATGCTCACTATTGCCACCCCGATCGTGCTTCTCGCGCTCGGGGCCGCTTTCAACCTGTGGCGCGGCACGGTGCCGAACTGGCTCGTGATCGCGCTCGTTGCCGCGTTCCCGGTAACCGCATTCGTCTCCGGCATGTCGCTCGCCGATACGGGCTGGCATCTGCTCGCCTTCGTGCTGGTGCTGGCGGGCGTGCTCGCCCTGTTCGCGCTCGGCCTGGTCGCAGGCGGCGCCGGCAAGCTGATGGCAGCGACCGCGCTCTGGATGACACCGGGCGCGGCGCTGTGGTTCCTCGCTGGCGGCGTCGGCATCGGCATCGGCTTCCTGATCGCGGCGCAGATGCTGCCGAGCGCGCGCGCCAAGCTGCTCGGCACGCGCTTTGCGGCCGTCGTGTCGGCGCTCGGCGCAGTGTTCCTGCTCGCAGGCGCCTGAGCGCTTCTGCTACCCGTGCCCTGCATCCTCGGTCGTCGCGGCCTGCGTCTCCTTGAGCGCACGCCGTACCTTGCCCCAGATCCAGGCGAACGACACCAGGATCTTCAACAGCGTCAGCGCAAAGAACATCCGGAACACGAAGGCATACCAGACGAAACTGGACAGCTCGCGGTTCATCGACAAGGGACTGACTGAGATGTTGAAATGCTCCATCCAGTCGAAGAAGGCGCCGCGCAGCACGAGGTCGAGCGTGAAGAACACCATGCTGAGATAAAATGCCTTGCCCTCGGCAAACAGGGTGAGGTCGGCAAATCGTTGCAGCGCAATCAGGCTGGCGACGAATACCACGAAGAACAGCGCCATCAGCACCGCCATGGTGCGATAGTATCCCAGCACCCGCCTCAGCGTTTCGGCTGAGAACGAGAAATCGACCGATTGCTCGATGTCCTCGTGCTTGCGGTCGTGCACGAACAGCACGAACACGCTGGCGATGATCATGGCGAGGCTGTTGGCGATGGCGAAGCTGACGGGCCAGGACATGGCGGGCTTGGGCTCCCTCTGGATGGCCGATCCGCTCCCGTGCCCGCAATGCCGTTGCACTGCAAGAGCAATCGCCCTAAGGGACGGCCAAGCGGACAGGCAGCTCGAGGTGACCGTGAATTGGCGACACGAGAGAACGACCTGCTCTTTGTCTATGGGACACTGCTGACGCTGGCGGATCACCCGCTCGGCGCTTCGATGCGCGAGCATTGCCGGAGGCTGGGGCCGGGCTCGATCCAGGCGAGGCTCTATATCATCGACGATCCCGACGAGCCAGGCATCAATTCCTATCCTGGCGCCGTGCCGTCGGGCGATGCCGATGACAGCGTGCATGGCGAGGTTTATCGCGTGACCGGCAACGCGGCCGAGCTGTTCATGATTCTCGACCGCTACGAGGCGTGCTCGCCGGACCGGCCTCAGCCGCACGAGTTCCAGCGCCGTTCGATGCCGGTCAGGATCGTGGGCGGCGAGCCGGTGGAGGCAACCGTCTATCTCTACACCTGGGACGTGAGCCGCGCCCGGCACGTGCCCTCCGGTCGCTATGACGGGCATCTGGGCAACGTGAGATGAGCGCCAATCGCGCTGCGGCCGGCCTTAGTGCGCACCCCAAAACAACTGCTCCGTCTTCCCGGGCGATCGAAGCCCCGGCATTCAGCCGGGGCGGAGATCGACCCGGGATCCAGGGCCCGGACGGGATCGTGCAAGTTATTGTGCCTTCGGCGCTTTTTGTGCTGGATCCCGGCTCAGCGCTTCCGTTGGTCGCTTGGCCGGGAAGACGGCGGGGCGAGAACTGGGCTCAATGAAACCGATTCAGTTGTCTTTGCGGGCGGCCTTAACCCGTGCCTCCCACCAGCTTGCCCAGCAGCCGCGCCAATTCAGCGGCTTCCGCGGGCTGCAGATGCGAGCCCAGATGGGTCTCGATGGCGGCGGCGTAGGAGGGCCACATTTCGCGGCGCAGCTTGCGGCCATTCTCGGTGATGACGAGCAGATTGCTGCGCCCATCGTCGGGTGAGGGCTGACGTAACACCAGCCCTTCGCGTTGCAACCGGTCGCACAGGCGGCACAGATTATACTGGGCGAGCAGCACGCGCGACTGCACCACCGCTTGCGGCAGCATGCCTGTTGGCTCGCGATCGAGCTCCACCAGCACGTCGTACCACTCGAGCGGGGGGAACCCGGCGCGCTTCATATCCTCCTCGACCCTGGCCAGCAGCCTCTGCTCGGTGCGCACGAGACAGACCCAGGCGTCGACGGAGCTATCGTTCGGTTTCATCGGCATCGCGGCAAGTTTACCACCTTATCCTTGCAATTGCATGCATCTCGGTCTATGGCCCTCTCATCCCTGGCCACTCGAGTTGCGATGGCCTCGGCAGGGCAACGACCCGACCATGGAGACCCCCCAATGAAACTCTACTATAGCCCAGGAGCCTGCTCGCTTTCGCCCCACATCGTCGCGCGCGAGACCGGGCAGAAAATCGAGCTCATCAAGGTCGATCTCGCCACCAAGAAGACCGAAAAAGGTGACGATTTCCGCAAGGTGAACCCGCTCGGCTACGTGCCGGCCCTGATGCTCGACTCGGGCGAGGTGCTGACGGAAGGCCCCGCGATCGTGCAGTATCTCGCCGACAAAGCACCCGCGTCGGGCATCGCTCCCGCCAACGGAACGCCGGAGCGCTACAAGCAACAGCAATGGTTGAACCACATCTCGACCGAGCTGCACAAGGGCATGGGCTCGCTGTTCAACGAGGACATGGCGAAAGCCGCGGGCGGCATGATCAAGGCCAAGCTCGCGGATCGGATCGAGGCGCTCGACAAGCACCTCGCCGGCAAGGACTTCATCATGGGCCAGCAGTTCACCGCGGCCGACGCCTACGCCTTCACCGTGCTGGGCTGGGGCAAGTATGTGGGCGTCGACGTGGAGAAGTACCCCAACGTCAAGGCGTACATGGCCCGCGTCGGCAGCCGCCCCAAGGTGCAGGAAGCACTGAAGGCGGAAGGCCTCGCCTGAGGCAGGGCCGGCAACGACGAGGCGGGGCGCGAACGGGGCAACCCTCGCGCCCCCCAACCTGCTCAGCTCGCCAGCGACCAGCGGCGATCGAGGCTGCGGCAGGCGATGCCCTCCACCTCGCGGGTGTGCTCGCCGAGCGACAGCGACATCATGATATGGCGGCAGACCTTGCCGTCGGCGCCACGGAACGAGCCCGTCGGCTTCACCGCGCCCCGGAGCGGTCCCGACTTGCGATGCCAGATGTAGGTCGCACCATCGCCGACCTCGTCGAGCGCGAATTGGACGGCCTCCAGGGTCGCGACCCGATCATCGCCATTGAGCATGGATTTCAGGGCCGCAAGGTCATCGCGCGACGTCGGGCCGGCCGCGGGACCAGCCTGCTGAACGACCGCCGCCCACTCCGGCGCGGAAGCCACCTCCTCGGAGCGCGACTGGCCGACTGCGGCAATTGTGGCGAGCGCAAACCATAGCGCAAGCACGACCTCTGACGAGGCAGGCAAACGATACCGACGCATGACAACGACCCATTCTACGCTGACGCAACAGGGCGATAACGCCCAGACCGATCATTCGATGGTGCTTGCGCAGGGTTAATTTGACGTGAAAGGGTGTCGGCGTATGCGTCACGAGATCGCCGCGAGCCGGGATAGCAAAAGATTATGGCCGAGCAACCGCAATCGGACTTTTATGGCGGACCGCCTGCCGGCGACTTCACGGCGGCGGAGGACCCGTTCGCGCTGTTCCAGGCCTGGTTCGCCGATGCGGGCAAGCACGAGCCCAACGATCCCAATGGCATGGCGCTGGCGACGGCTGACGCCTCGGGCCTGCCCAACGTCCGCATGGTGCTGATGAAAGACGCCGACGAGCGCGGTTTCGTCTTCTACACCAACACCGGGAGCGCCAAGGGCCGTGAGCTCGGCGCCTCGATGAAGGCAGCGCTGCTGTTCCACTGGAAGAGCCTGCGGCGCCAGGTGCGCGTGCGCGGAGTGCTCGCGCAGGTCACGCCCGCGGAGGCCGACGCCTATTTTGCCTCCCGCCCGCGTACGAGCCGGATCGGCGCCTGGGCGTCGCAGCAATCGCGCCCGCTCGAGAGCCGGTTCGCGCTCGAGAAATCGGTCGCCTACTACACGGCGAAGTTCAACATCGGCGAGGTGCCGCGGCCACCCCATTGGACCGGCTTCCGCCTCACGCCGCTCGAGATCGAGTTCTGGCACGACCGCCCGTTCCGCCTGCACGACCGCGTCGTGTTCCGGCGCGGGGCGGAGGGAGCAGCGTGGCACCGCGAGCGGCTCTATCCGTGAGGGGCGGCAGGGACGGGCCGAGGAAATGTCTCCAGCTCCACAGAAGACGGATTCGCCACCGTTGTGCGGATGCACGGCTCTGATGGGCCATTCGCGTCGGTTCTCGATCACGCGATCTGGCTCTTGAACATCGGCCGCTTATCGTTAGGATAGCAGAATGTCGGGGTCGGGCCGGAATTGTCGAGAATGTGAAGGGTTCATTGTGAAGGGTTCCGGATGTCGGCCCGTCGCAAGCGTATCCTCGCACACGGGGGCCGACGTACGGAAGCCTCCAGGGAAGGAACCCGCGAGCGAGTGGGCACCCGAAGGCGCCGCGAGCGCTATGGGGATTTTGGGGTCG
>JANNSW010000351.1:0-3549 GCA_031403055.1 Hyphomicrobiaceae bacterium
GCAATCCCGGGTTTTTGGGAAGTAAAGATCGGGGCCACCATACAGATGACTGCATCCATTGTTGTCGATGGCCCAGGCGGTCGCCTTGTCGGCAAAACCTCAGAAGGGGCTGCTGACAGAGAGGCGCCTGCGGGAGCTTTCTGTGGTGGAGGCGCCATTGCTGTTGATGAAGCGGCTTCTGCAGCGATGAAGAAGTTGATGCAGCAAATCGGAGAAACCATTGCCAATTCTGAGCGAATGAGAGCTACTTAGTTTTCGTCTCCCGGGTTCGTTCAAATTTCTTGAAATAGTCACAGCTTGCGCCAGCCCAGTTTATTGTGATTCGGGCGGAATCTTGGCAGTCTTACCAGCGTAGTCGACGCCGGTGCCGGCGATGATCGCGCGGCGCGTCGGGTAGCGCATCTGGATGGCACGGTGCCTCAGGATCGGCACCAGCTCCCGCTTCCGCCTCGACGTCAAGGAGCTGAAGGTGCCGCGCGGGAGCAATCCCGGCGAGGATATCCGGGCGATCACGGCGGCGCTGCAGGCCCAGTTCGAAGCGTGGATCCGCGAGGCGCCCGAGCAGTGGATGTGGTCGAACCGGAAGTGGGGGTAGCCCATCAACCGGCGGTGCCGGAATCGGTGTTCGAGGAAACGTCTCGCGCACACACATCCACCCGTCATCCCGGACGCCGCAGTCGTGCCGGAGGTGTGCGCCTCCGGCACGCCGTGCCGAAGGCGCGCCTCCGGCACGACTGCGGCGATCCGGGATCCTGGCCACGGGCGCGGCATCTGTAGCTGAGATCCCGGATCAAAGCCTTCGGCTTTGTCCGGGATGACGGGTGATGCCAGGATGTGTTTCTTGAGAGAGCGAGCACCGCCCGGGTCCAGCCCCTACTGCTTCTTCAACAGCCGCTCCAGATAGTCGAGCTCCAGCTCCGGCCGGGTCGCCTCGCCCAGCCGCTTGCGCAGCTCCTTCAGGATCTCCTTGGCGCGCGCCAGATCGTCCTCGCCCAGGCCGCGGCTCCTTGCATTCGGCAGCACGTCGTCACCATTGCCCAAGGGCCGGCCGAGTGGATCGCGATCGCCATCGCCCGAGTTGCGCGAGGACGATTGGCCCTGGTTGGAGCCGAGCATCTGCTCGGTCATGGCCTGGGCGCCCTGGCGCAGATCGTCGAGGGCTCGGCTCTGCTGGCGGGTCGCGCTCTCGAGATCGCCGTCCTGCAGCGCTCCCTCGGCATTCTCCATGGCGCGGCGCGCCGACCCCAGCTGGTCCTGGGCGTTGTCGCCCAGACCCTGCAATTGCCGCATCAGCTCATCGAGCTGCTGGCGCAGCTCGCCCTGGCGCTGGCCGAGGCCATTGGCACCCCATTCCCGCTCTTCCTGGCCCTCGCCGCCTTGCTGGCCTTGCCCTGGCACCTTCTGGCGCTCGCCATTGCCTTGCTGGCCGCGGCCGGGCTGCTTGCCGCCGCGCTGCGCTCCGAACGTCTCGTCGAGCAGGCGGCGCTGGCCGGTGATGAGATTGCCGAACTGCTCCATCATCTGCATCATCTGCTGGCCCTGCTGGCCCTGGCCATCCTGGCGTCCGGCCTGCATGCGGTCGAGCATGTCGCGCAATTCCGAAAGCATCTGCTGGGCCTGGTCGGTCGCACCTGATTTTGCCAGCTCCTCGATCTGCTTCAGGATCTCGTTCAGGTCGCGCTGCGACATCATCCGGTCGGGGCGCTGGCTCTCACCCTGCTGATTGTTCGGGTTCTGGGCCGCCTGGGCTGCCAGCGCATTGAGGAAAGTGTTGAGCGCCTGGCGCAGCTCGTTCATCAGGCGCTGCACCTCCTCTTCCGACGCCCCATCCTGCAGCGCCTGCATCAGTTTGTCCTGGGCTTCCTTCAGCGCTCGCTCAGCCTCCGACAGATTGCCGTCCTCGATCCGGAGCGCGATCCGCCAGAGTTGATCGACAGCGCTCTGCATGCCCGCCGCGGAGGGCGGATTGGCGAGCCGCCAATAGACCGTGCGAATGCCGAGATAGGTCGATGCATCGTCGATGTAGCGCTCGGGCGCAATCGTCAGCGCTTGCAGCGCCCTGATGACCTCGCCATAGCGGGCCGGCTGCAGCGCGAGCTTGCGGCGCTGCTCCACCAGGGCCTTGGCGAGCGGCTTCTGGAACTTGCGCGCCGGCATGATCATCTCGTGCACCCGGCTGGTGCCGATCTGGCCAGCATGGTCCTTGGCACTCAAGGTCAGCGCGACTTTCAGCCCGGCCCAGGGATGCGCCGAGAGGTCGAGCGGCGTGCGCGCCTCCTTGTTCTTCTCCTTGCCGGGCTTGGCCAGTTTCAATGGCACGATCGGGGCCACGGCCAAGGCGCCGACGATGACGCCATCCGAGCCCTTCAGCTCCTCGATTTTCAGCTTGGGATCGATCAGGTCGAACGCCGCTTCTGCCGACTGCACGCCGTAGTCGTCGCTCGCCCGGAAGCTCAGCGACATCGCACCCCGGGGCGAAGCCGTCGGTGGCTTCGTCAGCTCGATCGTCGGCGGCAGATCGTCGGTCACGCTCAGCTGCCAGCTGTAGCGCTCGGTCGCCCCCGCCAGCACGCGCACGGTGACGGACTTGGTCAGCACCGTCCTCCATTCCGACACCTCGGATCTGGCTTCGCCCGCCTTGGGATCGGCTTCCGCCGTGCGGGCGAAATCGGTGACGGTCTCGTCCTCGGCAACGAGCCGAACCTTGAAGTCGAGATGGCCGGGGCCGGCGGCGCGCACGACGAGTTGGGTGCCTTCGGGAACCTCGATCAGCCGGGCCTGCTGCTCCTCGCCGCCCAACCGCTCGGCCCCGCTCGCCAGCATCAGCGGCAGCTTGCCGGTGTAGGGGGGCGGCGCCACCCAGGCATCGAGACGAACGCTTTCCCCGCTCTGGCCGCCTGTTATCCGGAAGGCGGAGCCAAGCCGGTCGAAGGTCGAGCTGCCGGCAACCACGAAACCGAGACCGAGCGCCAGGAGCAGCAGGGTCCTGAACGCGAACGGATCGTGGCGTTCGACACGCGGCTCGGGCGCCTTCACGCCCAGGCGGGCAATCAGCTTGGCGATCCGCGCCCGGTGCGTCGCCCAGATGCGCTCGGCAGGAGCACTCCGCACCGCGTCGCTCAGGCGGTCCTCATAGGCGCTCGCCGGCCGGTGCGGCACGCCGGACTGCCGCTCGAGCCGCCGCAGGCTTTCCTCGCGATCGGGCCAGGGCATGCGCGCGAGTGGCACCAGCGACGCCAGCAGGGCGATCCCGAATCCGGCCAGCACGACCTTGTGGAGCAGTGGCGACAGCATTGGCCAGAGGCCCGCGAGCGAGACCAGCACGAACACACCGACCGCACCCGCTGGCAGCCACAGCCGCGGCCATGCCCGCTCGATGCCGAGTGCGAGCCGACTGCGCGCGATTTTCCGCTCGAGCAGTGCACCGGCGTGGGCCGGAACACGTCCAAAGCCTATCAGTCCGAGCAGGCCCACATGCTGGCTCTGGTGCGGTCCGCCGGTCGATTTCCGGTCCTGGTTCATCGCCAAATCCTATCACGAAGCAGGGCA
>JANNSW010000352.1:0-5848 GCA_031403055.1 Hyphomicrobiaceae bacterium
GCTCGGGTCGCAGGAGACGCTGGCATCGCTTGCCCGCTGCTTCAGGCGGGGCACCTTGTCGAACACGTTCAGCAACACCGAGCAATGCTGTTGGATGGCGTCGAACGTCGTGCGCTGGGGACGCTGGCGGAACTGGGCGAAGGCGGCGTCGAGGGAGGCGAACCCGCCCGTCACGTCGATGCGCGTGGTGGCATCGCCGGCCGCGTTCTCGGACTGCAGTGTGATCTGGCTCTCCGCCACCTCGACCTCGCCGCGCAGCTTGCCGATCTCGCCGTCGATCTGGGCGAGCTCGGACTCCGCCGTTGCGACCGCGTTGCGCTTAGTCCGCAACTGCGCGACGAAATCATCGAGCGTCGCCTGCTCGATCGCTTTCAGCTTGCCGAGGTCGGCGAGCTCCTTCTTGCGCTTGGCGAACTCGGGACCGGCGCCTTCCTTGCCGGTGCCGCCGACGCCGCCACGCTCGGCCTCGGCCTCCGCCTTCTTGCCGATGATCAGCTTGTCGAAATCGAAGACCTTGCGTTTCATCTCCTCGACGGTCGCGGCAATCGGGGGAACTTCTTCCTTGAGGCGACCGATCGTTTCGAGG
The DNA here is from genome assembly GCA_031403055.1 of Hyphomicrobiaceae bacterium. Taxonomy (GTDB): domain Bacteria; phylum Pseudomonadota; class Alphaproteobacteria; order Rhizobiales; family Hyphomicrobiaceae; genus JANNSW01. The sequence goes on from JANNSW010000352.1 coordinate 587, forward strand.
AGCGATTCCTTTCGGTTGCCGAGCTGGCTCTGCTGGCCGACAGCGGAGGCCTTGCGCTCCTGCAGCCCGGCCCGCACCGACTGGCGGTCCTCCATCTCCTTGATGCGGAGTGCTTCGATCTCCTCGGGCGCCTCGCGCGCGATCTCGACGATCGCGCCGATCTGGTCCGAATAGCCTTGCCATTCGCCGCTGCCGAACAGGCGATCGATGCTCTCGACCTGCCGGCGTTGCGAGATGGCGCCGGCGTCGGCGGCCAGACCCGCGATCTGGTTCGAGGTCCTCAGCTCGGCCGCGCGTGCCCGCTCCTCGGCCGGGAAGATGGTCGAGAAGAGACTGTCGAACGAGAAGAACACGCTGGTCGCCATGCAGGCGAAGAACATCACCCAGACGGGAAGGTTGGACAGAATGATCCGGAAACCCTGCACATAGGGCTCGACAATGCTGCGCTGCGAGACGGCGTAGAGGATCAGGGCGAGCACGACGAAGGCGAGGAAGGCGGTCGTCAGACTGCCGCCGGACCCCTGGAAGAACCCCGAATAGCCCCGCGCCAAAGAGTTCGCATCGCCTGAGAGCAGCAACGAGCCGACCACGAACAGCGTGAGGATCACCATGGCGACGAGCGGCACATAGACGAGCCCGCCCGCGATCCGCTGCGTCAGGCCGTCCTGGTTTTCCCCCGTGCTCGTCATGCCACGGGCAAAGCTCTCACCGATCAGCCAGGCGGCGATCAGCATCACGCCCTGGATGCCGAAGGTGATGAGCCCGGAGAGGATCATCGGCCCCAAGCAGGTCCCGCCCTCAGCCACCGACCGCGCCGGGCAGGTGAAATTCGTCATGCCGTCCCAGGTGGTGTAGCCCGAGGCGAGCGAGAGCAGAATGCCGGTGAGGCCGAGCAGCACCAGCCGCCAATTGGTGATCACGTCCTCGACCAGCATGCGTCCGAGACGCTTGGCGAGGTCGGTCCTCAGGAACCGCCGCAACCCCATGCCGGCGATCGAGATGAAAGCGATGTAGGCAAAGACCCGGGGATCGAGGTTGGCGAACCAATCGATTGCGCCCTCGGCAGACTGCCTGAGCTTCTGGTCGAGCCAGCCCGGTGCCTCGCCGGCAGGCAGCACAGTTGCGGACGGATCGCCAGCCGCCTCGGCCGCCGCGCGCGCGTCGATCTGGCCCTGCAACGTCGGCAGGCCCTCGCCATCCGGCGCGGTTGCGGCCTCGAGGGGCGTGGCTGCGTCGGTCGCGGATTGGGCCAGCGCACTCGATGACGGAACGAGGACGCCCGCCAGAGCCAGCACGACAACCAGGGCAACGGCCCGCAGCACCGTCGCCGATGCCGCCAAGCGAGCCAGAGCATGAAGCTGCCACATGAGTAGGGGTATCGCGAGCACAAGCTGAACATGAGTGGAAACCGGAATCCGGCCACTCTGGTTCGATACCATGCCCGCTCGAACGCCAGAAGTCACTTGGTTGTGGCAGTGGACAGCGGAAAACGTGCAAAGATGATTGATGCGGTCAAGCCGTCCGACGCCCGATCGCAGAGCCGCCACCACTCGCCCCATCGCCGGATCCCCGCCGCTCACCCGTGTCAAACGCTCTCGAACAGCGCAGCCACGCCGAGGCCGCCGAGCGTTCCGAGCACGGCTTGCCCATGGGCGAGGCCAAGCTCCTTGCGCCGGCGCACCAGGTGCGTGAACAGCCGTGCGACCAGCACCGCTCCAGTCGCGCCGAACACGTGGCCGCGGGCAAGCCCGCCGCCGTCGGGATTGAGTAGCGCCGGATCGATGCCCAGGCTGTCGCGGAAAGCGATGGCTTGTACCGCCGTCGTCTCGCCGAGCTCGGTCACGACCGGTCCCTTCGGGCTCGAGCCGTTGAGCTTGGCTTGCAGTTTCTGCACGGCTTCGATCGGGGCCTTGGCTTCGGCACCCGGCGACTGGCCGACCGCCGCGCTCGCAATCAGCCGCATGGCCGGGGGATTGCCGAGCGACCTGAACACGTCCTCGCTCACCACGATCGCAATCGCCGCACCGTCGTGCATGCCGATCGAGTTGCCGGGGGAAACGGTCCCTTCGGGCTCGAGATAGGCCGCGAGGCCCTCGAGCGCCGCGGCCTCGGGATGGTGTGCCATTGCCTCGTCGCGGGCATCCTCGGCCCGCGCCTTCAGGGCAACGATCTCCCCGGTGAAGTGCGATTGACGCTCGGCCCGGCTCGCCTGCTCGCGCGTTTCGCCCGCATAGCCGTCCTGGCGCTGGCGCGTGATCTGGAATTCGCGCGCGAGCGTCTCGGCGGCATCGATCATCGAGCCGTCGGGCACCTCGCCGTCATCGGCCATGCCGGAGCTGCCATGGCCGAGGAACCGCGGCAGCCGGTGGGGCCCGAGCGGACGGGCGACACGCCATGGCGCGGTCGAGAGCGATTCGGCCCCACCCGCCACCACCACCCGGGATTCCCCTGCTGCCACCTGCCGGATGGCGGCGAGGATCGCATCGAGTCCCGAAGCGCATTGCCGGTCGAGGGTGAGCGCGGGCGTGCGGTCGGCAAGCCCGGCCACCAGCGCGATCAGGCGCGCGGGATTGCCACCCGCCGAAGCGTTGCCGATCAGGATCTCGTCCACATCGCCAGGCGCGAGCCGGCAATCCTCGAGCGCCGCCGCGATGATGGGCGCGGTCAGATCCTCGATCCGCCGGCTTCGGTGCAGGCCTCCGAGCCTGCCGATCGCGGTACGGCGCGCGGCAACAACGTAGGCGGACTTGTAATGGCTCGTCATCGGCTGTTCACTCCTGCCCGCTTGTGCGTAGCCCAACGGTCCACGCGCTGCCCTCAGGCGAGCTGTGCTGGCTGGGAGACTAATTCGAGGATGGCGGCGAATTGGTGGCGCGGGGTGCGCTGCCAGGTCCAGACAATGCGGATCATGGGGGGAGCTGCCGCGAGCGGAGAGATTGGCACTCCCGACGGGCTCGCGGCAAGGGCGGACGCTCTCGCTACGTCACTTCATCGAACCTTCGCACCAGCTCCGTCCCGGCCAGCTCGTCGTAGACAGCAAGCGTCTGGCGCTGCAATTGCCGCTTGGAGAAATGCGCCGCCACGTGCTCGCGCGCGCGCTTGGCCAGCACTTGCCGCCGCGGCCCCGACAGGGCGAGCGCCTCGTCGAGGCAATCCGCGAGCATTGCCGCATCGCCTGCCGGCACGATCCAGCCGAGCGCGATGCCGCCACCGGGGTCATGGCCGCCGCGACGCAGCGTTTCCGGTGGCGCGCCGAGGTCGGACACGATCACCGGGCAGCCCATGGCGAGGGCTTCGATCGTCGCCCGCCCGAACGCTTCCGGCTCGGTCGAGGCGATCACCGCGACCGTCGCCGTCATGAAGGCCGCTGCGACGTCGCCGCAATGGCCGACGAGCCGTACACGGCCGGCGAGCCTTGCATCATCGATCTGGCGTGACAACTCCTCCGCATAGCCGTCGCGGCCTTGCGCGTCGCCCGCCAGCACCACCGTGACGCCCTCCATCCGGCCCCGCGCGGCTAGCAGCCGGGCCGCCTCGATCAGCACACGCTGACCCTTCCAGCCCGTCAGCCGCGCCGCCTGCAGCACCACGCGCTCGCCCGCGCCGATCCCCCATTGCTGGCGCAAGGCCGCGATCCGGTCCGGCGCGATCCGCTCGGGATTGAAGCGCTCGAGATCGACACCGCGATGAATGACCCGGATCCGCTCGCGGGCCGTACCGTGACGCTCCGCGATCAGAGCGCCGGTGAAATCGGAGTTGGCGATGACGAGATCGCTGCGCGCCATCACGCCATTGTACCAGGTCTTCAGCCGCCCCGTGCCACCGTAGGCGCCGTGATAGGTGGTGACGAAGGGAACGCCCGCGCGCCGGGCGGCCCTGAGCGCACTCCAGGCGGGCGCCCGGCTGCGGGCATGCAGCAGCGCGATCCCTTGCTTCCCGATCAGCCGCTCGAGCCGCAGCGCATTGGCGAGCATGCGAAAGGGGTTCTTGGTCCCAGCCGGGAACACGATCAGCTTGCCGCCGAGCCGCTCCACCTCGGGCGCGAGCCGGCCGCCCTCGGTCGCAACCAGTGCCCGGCCGCCGGCCGCGACGATCGCTTCCGTCATCTCGAGGGTGGTGACCTCGGCGCCACCGGTATCGAGGCGGGGAATGATCTGGAGTATGGTCGGCGATCGCGGCAAGATCCCGCTCCCTTGGGTCATTGGCAGGCATGGAGGCGTGGCCCAGCCATGCAGAACGAGCAAGCACGATTCCTCGACCTCGACGATGCGGTCGGTGGACGCCGCCGGATCGCCTATCTCGCCGCGACGGGGAGCGGCGATGGGCGCCCCGGCCTCGTCTGGCTGCCGGGCTTCATGTCCGACATGGCGAGCACCAAGGCGAGCGCGCTGGCCGAATGGGCCCGCGGCGAGGGCCTCGGTTGCCTCAGGCTCGACTATTCGGGCCACGGGCAATCGAGCGGGCGGATCGAGGATGGCACGATCAGCCAATGGCTCGCCGACGCCCGCGCCGTGATCGATGCGATGCCGGCCCGGCCGCTCGTCCTGATCGGCTCCAGCATGGGCGGCTGGATCGCGCTACTGCTCGCGCGAGCGCTTGGGGCGAGCGGGCGCGTGGCGGGATTGGTGCTGATCGCGCCGGCCTGGGACATGACCGAGCGGCTGATGTGGGCGCAATTCGACGCGACCATCCGCGACGCAATCGAAACCGACGGTGTCTGGATACGCCCGTCCGCCTATGGCGATCATGGCTATCCGATCACGCGGGCGCTGATCGAGGACGGGCGGGCCCATTTGCTGGCCGGGCGGGGATTCGATACTGGCTGTCCGGTCAGGATCATTCAAGGCATGCGCGATCCCGACGTGCCGTTCGCGGGCTCGCTCGAGCTGGTCGACCTGATCGCCCGTGACGATGTCCGCCTCACGCTCGTCAAGGATGGGGAGCACCGGCTGTCACGGGATGGCGATATCGCGCTCATGCTCGCGACGATTGGCGAGCTGGTCGATCCGCGCTGAGTGGGCATGCCAATCGACCTCCTGCCCCGCAACCAACGAGTGCGACTTCGGGCGGATGGAGCCGTGATCGTCCCGCCACTCGATCGGCCGATGGTCATCATCGGGTCCGGGGAAGCCGGCATGAGCGGGGCGCTTCGAGGAAGCCGCACTCCGCACATCCTCACCGCAACCCCGCCAGCTCCTCCATCAGATCCGCCAACAGGATGACCGCGTCGGGTTTGCCGATCGATTTGACGGCGCGGGCGGC
>JANNSW010000353.1:0-2332 GCA_031403055.1 Hyphomicrobiaceae bacterium
GCGTCTGTGGGTCTTGGCCCAGGATTGGGCAATGCCGGCGGGTGTCGCTTCGAACGCGCCCGTGTTGAGCTGGCTCGCCAGCACGTCGCGCCCGTCGCGCAGCATGTCGAGGAATTGCGCCTTGGGCCATGCTCCCAGGTAGTCCTCATAGGCGCCGGTGCACTTCATGCCCCAGCGCCGGCGGCCGAGCCTGTGCATCTTCGCCAAGCCGAACAGCTCGACCAGCCTGAACCGGCCCGCGAGATCGGCGAGCCCATGTCCCTCGTCGGCGTGCTGGCGCATCAATCGCGCCGCGTCCGCGAGCGAGAGACCGCCGCGGCCAGCGCGAACCACGAAAGTCGTGAGGCCCTTGGTGGGAAGCAGGCCTTTCAGATTCTTGCCCGGCTTGGCGCGATCCAACAGCTCGGCAACAGCACTCAGGTCGATTTCCTCGTCCGCCTCCAGCAGGCTCGGATAGAGCTCGTAGGACATCGCGATCTCGCGGTGCGCGTCCAACAGCGTGCACATCAGCGTGCCGCCCGACCGGCTCATGCCGCGCACGAAGATGGGATCGGAAATCGTCATGCCAGCAGGCCTCCGGGAGGGTGCGAATCACTCTCGATGTCGGTCGAGACTACCCGCTGACGCGTGCCCGGTCCTAGCCCCTGAAAGCGAGTATCCCCTCCCGACCGCTATTTCGGCGCGCGCTTGGCGAGGATGCGCTGCAGGGTGCGGCGGTGCATGTTGAGGCGGCGCGCCGTCTCCGAGACATTGCGGTTGCAGAGCTCATAGACGCGCTGGATGTGCTCCCAGCGCACACGGTCGGCCGACATGGGATTGGAGGGTGGCTCGGCTTTCTGGTCGGCGGGTGCGAGCAGGGCGGCCAGGATATCGTCGGCATCGGCCGGCTTCGAGAGGTAGTCGGTCGCCCCGACCTTGACGGCCGAGACCGCGGTCGCGATGTTGCCGTAGCCGGTCAGCACGATGGCGCGGGCATCGCCGCGGGCCTTCTGCAGCTCCTCGATCACGTCGAGCCCATTGCCGTCCTCGAGCCGCATGTCGACGATGGCGAAGGCGGGCGGCAACTGGCGCACCATGGCCTTGCCCTCGGCGACGGAAGCCGCCATCCGGACCTCGAACCCTCGCAGCTCCAGCGCCCGGCCAAGCCGCGCGAGGAACGCCTTGTCGTCGTCGACGATGAGGAGCGTCTTCTCGGCTGGCAACTCGAAGGGCACACTCTTGTCGTTCACAATGGCACTCCCGGCAAACTCAACCGCATTCCTGCGCGTCAATTGGACCAACTGTCTCATACAAGGTTTTTGGCAGCACGCAAATTCAAGCCGCATCGACGGTCAATTCAACGCCCTCGCCATCCTCGGAGCGGTCCTGCGCGCTGCCGGCTTCCTCGAATGATTTGCGCGGCCAGGCGATCTCGACGAGCGCCCCATGCTCGGGCAAATCGCGATTGGCAAGCTGCAACTCGGCGCCGGAGCGCTCGAGCAGCGTGCGCGCGATGAAGAAGCCCAGGCCCAGACCTCCACCACCGCCTTGCTCGCGATGCACCCTGTCCCCGAGCGGGCGGCTGGTGACATAGGGCTCGCCCAGCCGGTCGATCACATTGGCCGGGAAGCCCGGGCCGTCGTCGGCAACAGTGATGATCACCCGCTGCGCGTCCCACCGCGCCGAAATCTCGACCTTCTCGGCGGCAAAATCGGAAGCATTCTCGACGATGTTGGTGAGGCCGTAGACCACGCCTGGCCGGCGCACGCCGACCGGCTCGGCGGCGGCGTTCCCCTCGACCCCCTCGAGCGGCCTCAGGTCGACGGCAATGGTCTTGTCGGAGATCTGGAACGGCTCGATCGCCTCCTCGATCAAATGGGCGAGCGGCAAGTGCTCATGCAGCGGATCGCCGGCGTCGCCGCGCTGCGTGAGGGTGCCGAGGATCTCGCGGCAGCGCAGCGCCTGGCTCCGGATCAAGGCAATGTCATCTGCAAGCGCGGTGCCCTTGGGCACATCCCGCATCAGCTCCTTGGCGACGAGCGTGATGGTGCCGAGTGGCGTTCCGAGCTCGTGGGCCGCCGCCGCCGCCAAGCCGTCGAGCGCGTGCAGCTGCTGCTCGTGGGAGAGCACCAGCTCGGTTGCGGCAAGCGCGTCCGACATCTGCGTCGCCTCTTTCGCCAGGCGGCGCGCATAGAGACCCATGAAGGCCACACCGCTGAAAATCGCCGCAAGGATGCCGAGCTTGTAGAGGAAGGGAGCATCGAAGGGCGTCTCGCCCGGATACCACGGCAGCGGCAGATGAAACCGCACCAGCAGCATCGCGATCACCCCTGCGACCCCCGACACCAGCAGC
>JANNSW010000354.1:0-7237 GCA_031403055.1 Hyphomicrobiaceae bacterium
CGAGCACGAGCGCGTGGAAATCACCCACAAAGCGACCGACCGCTCGATCTTCGCACGCGGCGCCGTCAAGGCGGCACTGTGGGCGACGGACAAGGGGCCGGGGCTGTACTCGATGGCGGATGTGTTGGGGTTGTAGCCCAAGGGCCCGAGTGCGCTCGCATCGATTGAGGAGCCCACATCATGACCAGCCTGCTCGTGCTCGTGCGCCACGGCCAGAGCGAATGGAACTTGAAGAACCTGTTCACCGGGTGGCAGGACCCGGACCTGACCGAGCAGGGTGTCGCGGAGGCGCGGCGCGCGGGCAGGCGCCTGAAGCAGATGGGGCTCGGGTTCGATCTCGCCTACACCTCGGATCTAGTGCGCGCCCAGCACACGTTGCGCCTGATCCTGGAGGAGATCGGCCAGCCCGAGCTGGCGACCACGCGCGACCATGCCCTCAACGAGCGCGACTATGGCGAGCTGACCGGGCTCGACAAGGACGCAGCCCGCCAGCGCTGGGGCGAGGACCAGGTGCTGATCTGGCGGCGCGCCTATGACATTCCCCCGCCCGGGGGCGAGAGCCTGAAAGATACCGAAGCCCGGGTCGTGCCCTATTTCGAGCGCGAGATCCGGCCGCATCTGACTGCGGGCAGGAGGGTCCTGATCGCCGCCCACGGCAACTCGCTGCGCGCTCTCATCAAGGTGCTCGAAGGCCTCACGGGCGATGAGATCGTCAGCCGCGAGCTGGCGACCGGCGCACCGGTGATCTATCGGCTGAACGGAGACGGCTCGATCGCCTCCAAGCAAGAGATCGCCGCGTGAGCGCGGACGGGATCGTCGTGCTCGACGCCGCGGAGGCGATCTCTCGTATCGACGAGCTTGCCGCGCTGCTCTCCGATGTCGTGAACGGGAATGGCGGCGTCGGTTTCATGGCACCTTTCCCGCCCGCGGCCGCCGAGCCCCACTGGCGCGACTGGATCACGAGCGCGGGACGCGGCGAGCGCGTCATTCTCGCTGCCCTCTGCGATGGAGCGATCGCCGGCTCGGTGCAACTCGTGCCCGCCCCGCAGCCCAACCAGCCGCACCGGGCCGACGTAGCCAAGCTGCTCGTGCTGCGGCGCGCCCGCCGCCGCGGCATCGCCCGCTCGCTGATGGAGCGGCTGGAAGCCGAAGCCCGCGCGCTCGGACGAACGCTCCTCACCCTCGACACCGAGACCGGCGGGGCGGCGGAAGCGCTCTACCGCTCGATGGGCTATCGGGTTGCCGGCATCATTCCCGACTTCGCACTGCGCTCGCTTGGCGGGCTGACCGGCACGACGATACTCTACAAGCAGCTGGCCTCGCCGCTGTAGGGGCGATCGGCAGGTCGCCCGAGCAGTGCAACTGGAATAGTAGGGCGAGCCGCCGCTCGCCCCTACGCCATGGAGGCCCGGACGCAGCGACTACTGCGTCACCGCCTCGTCCGTGATCGCGAACTGCAGCAGCAATGTCCGCTGCAGGGGCGAGAAATTGTCGTCGGAGATCAGCGTCAAAATGGTCTCGCCATGCTCCCCCTGGTGAGCGGCGATGCCCTCCATGTTGTCGATCGTGAAGGCCTGGTCGCCGGTAAACAGCACCTCGCCCTCGATCATTGCGCCCGCCGTCAGCTCGGCTGGTGCGATCCGCCGGACCCGCATCTGCACACCCTCCGACCAGCGGAAGCGCCGCTCCAGCACCGCCAGCCCACCATCGGGCAACGGCGCCATGTCGGTCACATCGAACCCGGCGATATCCTTCAGCGTGATCGCCTTGCTGCCCTTCTTGCCGATGATCCAGCCGGGCAGGTCGCCATCCGTGCCGCCGAAGCTGCGCTCGCCGAAGGCGACGACGGAGCCCGCCAACGGGCCGGCGGCAATGACGGCGACACTTTCGAGGCTCTTGTTGCCGGACAGCTTCCTCACCTCGGGGGGGAGTGTCAGATAGGAGCTCGGCGCGGAGATGCCGTCCTTGCCGATCGTGAAATGGCCGATCCGGCGGTTCTGCTCGAAGGCGATCAGCAGGTCTCCCGCAGCCGTTGTGCCCGAGACGAGCGCAATGGCTTCCGCATCCCGGTCGCCCGGTCGCGCCAGTGGCTTGCCCTTCAGCGCTGTCAGTGGCCCGACCTCGACGTCGGCGAGGCCGGCAAGCCGCTCACCCCGATAGGTGAGCCGCGCCCTGAGCCATGATCCCGAATCGGCAACGGCAACGATCTGGCGGCCATCGGCCGCAATCACGAGGCCCGAGATCCCACCGAAATAGTCCGACGCCGACGTGAGCCGCAAGCCGCCACGCCAGGCGAGCCGACCGAACGTCGTCTGACCAGGATCGCGGCCGGTGAAGCCATCCAGCGGGACCGATTTCACCTCGATCGTGCCGGCCGCGAGCTGGGTGATGTCGGGCTTTGCGACCGCGGTCGCCGAAACGGCAACGACGATGCCGAGCGCGACGAACAGCCGCCGCGCCCGATGCCGGCCGAGCCATTCGGCCAGCTGTCTGCCGAGGATGTTCATGCGAGCTTTCCGTTCGAGATCCGTCGTTGGAAACCGACATTATAGGCGTTCGTTGTCAAGATTGCGTTGTAATCCGGCCCCGGCTGCCACGAGCCGAGGCGCAACTGATCTGGTGGCCGCCGCTGGCCGTAGCGCAGGGGACGCCAATCGCGATCCAGACTGGCGCGCCATGCACGTCCGCCGCAATTCGGCCTTAGCCTCGAATCGCCACGGCCTTTGACAAGGCGTGCCGAACCGGCGAGAAGCCCGTCATGCTGAAACATTTCTGGAAATTCGCGAAGTTCCTGATCGCCGCGGTGCTGATCCTCGGCCTGTTCGGTGGCATCTACGCTTGGCAGTTCCGCATCCTGCCCGAGCTGATCCGCCAAGGCGTGGCCAATTCGCCACCGCCGGTGGAGACGATCTCGGTGGAAGCCGCACGGCTCGACCGCTGGGAACCCGTCCTGCGGGCGATCGGCACCGCCAAGGCGATCAATGGCATCGACATTGCCCCGCAGGTTGGCGGGGTCGTGCAGAAGATCAACTTCCAGTCGGGGACGCGTGTGAAGGCCGGCGAGAAGCTGATCGAGCTCGATGCCGATGCCGAGCAAGCGGATCTGAACAGCCTCGAAGCCACCCTGCGCAATGCCGAGCGTGAGCTCGACCGCAAGGGCGATCTCGCGAAAAAAGGTTTCGGCTCGAAATCCGACCAGGACGGCGCCCGAGCGCGCCGCGATGAGACGCTCGCGGCCATCGAGAAAACGAAGGTCATGATCGCCAGGAAGACGATCCTCGCCCCGTTCTCGGGCGAGCTTGGCCTGCGCAGTGTCGATACCGGGCAATTCGTCGAGGCCGGCACACCGCTCGTCTGGCTGCAGACACTCGACCCGATCTATGTGGATTTCACCATCCCCGAGGCGGATTTTGCCAAGCTGCAGCCCGGCCAAGTCGCGAAGGCAACGCTCGCGGCCTATCCGGGCGTGGCCTTCGAGGGCAAGATCGAGACGCTCGACGCTCGCATGGCGGCGGAGACCCGCACACTGATGGTGCGCGCCGAGCTCGTGAACTCGGATCGCCGGCTGGTACCGGGCATGTTCGTCAACGTGGCAGTGGTCACGGGCGAGCCCGCCGAGGTCGTGACCCTCCCCGAGACCGCGATCACCTACAGCCTCTATGGGGATTCGATCTTCGTGGTGATGCCCGCGAAGATCGAGGCTTCGGCGGTGGGGAAACAAGCCGAGCCGCCACCGCTCGAGGTCGAGCGGCGCTTCGTCGAGGTCGGCGAGGTGCGTGGGGGACGGGTGGCGATCACAACCGGCTTGAAGGCCGGCGAGCAGGTCGCAACGACCGGCCAGCTGAAACTCAATCCAGGTACGCGCGTGCTGATCAACAACGACGTAGTGCTCGATACGGGCGGCGTCCGCAAGGCGGAGTAGCTCGATGGGTAGCTTCACCGATCTGTTCATCCGACGCCCGGTGCTCGCTACCGTCGTCAGCCTGCTCGTCCTGCTGATCGGCCTGCAATCGATCGGCAAGCTGCCGATCCGCCAGTTCCCGGCCGTCGCCGATACCAAGATCGAGATCCTGACCACCTATCCCGGCGCCAACGCCGACCAGATCAAGGGCTTCATCACGACGCCGATCCAGCAGGCGATCGCGAGCGCCGAGGGGATCGATACGCTGACGTCGGTGTCCGCGCAGAACGCCTCGACCGTCACACTGAAGCTGAAACTCGATGCCGACGGCGACCGGGCGCTTGCCGATGTGCTGGCGAAGGTCAATCAGGTGCGCGGCGTGCTGCCGCCCGAAGCCAACGATCCGATCGTCACCCGCACGACAGGCCCCGGCTACTCGCTGATGTACCTGGGTTTTTCCAGCAAGCAGATGTCACCCTCGCAGATCTCGGATTATCTCGACCGGGTGGTGAAACCGCAGCTGCAGGCGATCAGCGGCGTCGCCAAAGTCGAGATCCTGGGCGGCTCGACCTTCGCCATGCGGATCTGGCTCGACCCCGACCGGATGGCGGCGCTGGGCCTGACGCCACTCGACATCCGCAGCGCGCTCGCCGCCAACAACTTCACGACGGCGGCCGGCGAGATCAAAGGCGACTTCGTCCAGACCACGATCAACGCCGAAACCACGCTCGCCAGTGCCAGCGCCTTCGAGAAGCTCGTGGTCGCGACCCGCAACGGCGTGCTGATCCGGCTCGGACAGGTCGCGCGCATCGAGCTCGGACCCCAGCAGGCCAACTCGTCTTCCGTGTTCGGCGGGCTCAAAGCCGTGTTCCTGGGCATCGACGTGACGCCGAACGCCAACCCGCTGACCACGATCGAGGCCGTCCGCAACACCGTCCCCGCGATCCAGGCCCAGCTTCCCGCCGGCCTCGAAGCCTCCATCGCCTACGACGCGACACTCTTCATCAAGGACAGCATCGTCGAGGTGGCAAAGACGCTCGGCGAAGCCGTGCTGATCGTCATCGTCGTCATTTTCCTGTTCCTCGGCAATGTCCGCTCGACCCTCATACCGATCGTGACGATCCCACTCTCGATCATCGGCGTGATGGCGCTGCTGCTCCTGCTCGGCTACTCGATCAACCTGCTGACGCTGCTCGCTGCCGTGCTGGCGATCGGGCTCGTGGTCGACGACGCGATCGTGGTCGTGGAGAACATCCATCGGCATATCGAAACCGGGATGACGCCGCTCGACGCTTCGCTGCAGGGCGCGCGCGAGATCGCGCTGCCGGTGGTCGCCATGACGGTCACGCTCGCCGCCGTCTATGCCCCGATCGGCTTCACCTCTGGGCTCACCGGCGCGCTCTTCCGCGAATTCGCGTTCGCGCTGGCTGGCGCGGTGATCGTGTCGGGCGTGATCGCGCTGACGCTGTCGCCAATGATGTGCTCGAAGCTGCTTCGACACGAGACCCGTCCAGGCTGGTTCTCGCGTACCGTCGACAGCGTGTTCGCCTGGCTCAAACGGCGCTACCGCCGCCGGCTGGAGAAATCGCTCGACAACCGGGCGCTGACGATCTTCGTGCTCGCTGGCGTCGTCGCGTTGACGGGACTGCTCTATACCGTGGCCGGCAAACAGCTCGCGCCGTCCGAGGACCAGGGCATCATCTTTTCCTTCGTGATCGCGCCCCAGCCGACCAACCTCGACTACCTCGAGCGCTATGTCGATCGGATCGGCGAGATTTTCCAATCGGTGCCGGAGCAGCAGACCTTCTTTGCCATCAACGGTACCGGCAGCACGCATGCGGGCTTTGCCGGCATCCTGTTGAAACCCTATTCGGAGCGATCGCGCACCGACGCGGCCGTTCTCGGCGAGCTCGCGCCGAAACTCGCGAGTGTGGCCGGCGTAAAAGTGTTCGCGACCACGCCCGCGGGCATCCCGATCGGGGCAGGCGACACGCCGGTCGAGTTCATCGTGCAGTCGCCGGGCGATCATCGCCAGCTTGCCGAAGCGTTCGGAGCTTTGGAGAAAGCCGCCAACGAGAGCGGCATGTTCATCTTCACCAACTCCGACCTCAAATACGACACTCCACAGATCGAGCTGCTGATCGACCGCGACCGGGTCAGCCAGCTCGGCATCACCATGCAGGACATTGGCGGGACATTGGCGACGCTGCTGGGTGGCAATTTTGTCAACCGGTTCACCATTCAGGGCCGCAGCTACGAGGTCATCCCGCAGGTGCCGCGCGACTTCCGCCTCTCGCCCGAATGGTTGCTGCGCTATCAGGTGCGCTCGGCAGCCGGCCAGATGGTGCCGTTGTCGGCTTTCGCCACGATCGGGCGCTCGGTGCAACCGACCTCGCTCAACACCTTCCAGCAGCTCAACTCGGCCAAGCTCCAGGGCGTGCCTTTCCCCGGCCGCAGCCTCGGGGAGGCGATCGATTTCCTCGAGCAGAAGTCGAAGGAGATCCTTCCCGCCGGCATGACCCATGACTTTCAGGGCGAGAGCCGCAGCTTCATCGAGGAAGGCAACACGCTCGCCATCACCTTCCTGTTCGCCATCGTCATTATCTATCTGGTGCTCGCGGCCCAGTTCGAGAGCTTTCGCGATCCGCTGATCATCCTGGTCGGCTTGCCGGCGTCGATGTTCGGGGCGCTGTTTGCGCTCTATCTGATCGGGTTCTTCCTGGGAAATCCGGGCTTCGTGCCGCCCTTCAACCTCGGTAGCGGCACCATCAATATCTACACTCAGATCGGCCTCGTCACGCTGATCGGGCTCATCTCCAAGCACGGCATCCTGATGGTCGAGTTCGCCAACCGGCTACAGGAGGAGCAGGGCCTCGATCGGCGTGCTGCGATCGTGGAGGCGGCATCGACCCGCCTGCGCCCGATCCTGATGACGACTGCTGCCATGGTGATCGGGATGGTGCCGTTGCTGGTCGCGCAAGGGGCCGGCGCCAAGAGCCGCTTCGATATCGGCCTCGTCATTGCCTGCGGCATGACGGTCGGGACGATCTTCACGCTGTTCATCACGCCGGCGGTCTATACGCTGCTGGCGCGCCGGCATGCTACGCGCGCGGTCGAGCCTGCGGCGGTGGAGTTGCGTCCCGAGCCGGTCCGACAGGCGATCGAGCACCCCAAGGCTGCCGAGTAGCGCTCATGGTCAAGCGCCTGCTCATCGTCGCGCATGCGCCCTCGCCGAATACGCTGCTGTTGCGCGAGGCGGTGGCAAGGGTGCAACATCGATCGGGGAAGGGGTCGAGGTGCGCGTGCTGGCGCCGCTCGACGCCGGCCCTTCGGATG
>JANNSW010000355.1:0-3268 GCA_031403055.1 Hyphomicrobiaceae bacterium
GACCTGCCGCAGCACCTCAGCTGGCGCGAATTCCTGAGTAAAGGCTATTTCGTCGTGCCGCCCGACCCGCAAGCCGCCCGCTCGCCGACCGCGGGTCGCTGGTTCTACGAGGGCCGCAGGAAGGACGTGCCCGAGCCCCCATCCGTTGCCGGCGGATTACGTGGGCGAGTACGGCGAGGGGCTGCAGACGCCCTCGGGCAAGTACGAGTTCATCGCCACCTCGCTGAATCGCATCGACGACCCGGACAGGCCGGCGCTCAACCAGTACATGCCGCTCTACGAGCATCCGACGCGCGACCCCGAAGTCGCGGACTTGCCGCTGCAGCTGCTCTCGCCGCACTCGCGCTACCCGTTCCATGTCATGGGTGACGACGAAGGTTCCAGCGTGCGCGACATCCGCGAGCACCGGGTATTCAAGGACGGGCACTACTATCTCGTCGCCCGCATCAACCGCCAGGACGCCGAAGCCCGCGGCATCCGGGACGACGACCTCGTGCGCCTCTGGAACCGGCGCGGCTCCGTCGTCTGCGCCGCACAGGTGACCGATCGCCTGCGTCCGGGAGTGGTCAGCGCGTCCACCGCCTCGGCGGAGTACCGGCCGGTCGGCGAGCCAGGCAAGTCGACCGATCTCGGCGGCTGCGTGAACGTGCTGACCCCGAGCAAGTCGATCACGAGGAAGTCGAGCGGCATCCGGCCGAACGCCACGCTCATCCAGGTCGAGAAGTGGAGCGGGATCGACACCTGGCAGCCGGCGGAAAGCGCTTGATGAGCAAGAAGTGGAACATGATCGTCGACGTGGCACGCTGCGACAATTGCCGCGTCTGCTTCCTCGCGGTCAAGGACGAACACATCGGCAACGACTTCCCGGGTTACGCCGCGGCGCAGCCGGCCCAGGGGCACAAATGGCTCGAGATCCGTCGCAGGGAGCGCGGCACGTATCCCCTGGTCGAGGCCCACTTCATGCCAGTCCTGTGCAATCACTGCGACGACGCGCCGTGCATGAAGGCGGCGAAGAACGGTGCCGTGAAAAAGCGCGACGACGGCATCGTGATCATCGATCCGGAGAAGGCGAAGGGCCAGAAGCAGATCGTCGACGCCTGCCCCTACGGAGCCATCAGCTGGAACGAGGAGAAACAGCTCCCGCAGGCCTGGATCTTCGATGCGCACCTGCTCGACGAGGGCTGGACCCGGACGCGGGCCGAACAGTGTTGCCCGACGAGCGTGTTCCGGTCGGTGAAGGTGACCGATGAGGAGATGCGGCGGATCCAGCAGGAGCAGGGCCTCGGCGTCCTGCGGCCAGAGTTGGGGACCCGCCCCCGCGTCTACTACCGGAACCTGCACCTCATGACGCATTGCTTCGTCGGCGGGACCGCGGTCGCCGACCTCGGCGGGGTGGAGCAATGCGCCTCCGGAGCGCGCGTGGTGCTGCGCCGCGGCGGCCAGGAACTCGGCCAGGCGACGACGGACGCCTTCGGCGAGTTCAAGATCGACCGGCTCGAACCGAACAGCGGCCCCTGCACGCTCGAGGTCAGCGGGACGGGCGGTCGATGTACCACCGCTTTCGATCTCGGTGCCGAGAGCCTCTACCTCGGAGCGTTGAAGCTTTGCGCCGCGTAGCGCCCTCGGCCGCGCGCGTCCCCGGCAATGCGTCGGGCAGCGGCGCAGTGCAGGTCATTGGAGCAAGGATTCGATGAATCTCGAGAGGACAGCATGAGCTCAGCACCCGCGGGCGGGCCGCCGCCATGGACCGACGTCGGCCGTCACGCGATGTTTCCGGAGGGCACGCACGACGAAGCCGCGCGCTTCAGCTACCTGGCGCAGCTCAACCAGTTCATCCAGACCGAGGTGTTTCCCGGCAACCGCATCGCCTGGGAGCAGCGCGTGCGGCCGGCATTCGTCGCCGAGCACGGTCGCGAGCCTCGGTCGCGGCAGGAGATCGCGCCGTGGATGCAGCGCGAGATCTACTACCAGACCTGGGGCAGCCTGCGCCGCAACCTCATGGAGATGCGCCAGGAGAACGGCCGCGCGATCGTGCTGCGGCAACTCGACGAGCTCATCGAGCGGGCGCGCCGTCTCAACGAGGGTAGTCCACGGCTGAAGCTGCGCCCCGGCCTCGAGATCCCCGAGTACCTGAGCCGCGCCGACATTCACTGCATGCCCGGCTCCTACCAGGCCGAGCTGCGCCCCGACGACGTCGCGCCGGCCGCGAACTACGACGCGGGCACCTATGTCATCACCGCCGGCCTCACCGGCCGCTTCAACGATGGCGGCGGCCGTGCCATCGCGGCGTGGCTGAGCAAGAGCGCGCCGGACCTGCGCCCCGCGCGCGTGCTCGACATCGGCTGCGGACTCGGCCTCAACACGCTGCCGCTCGCGCGCGCCTACCCGGAAGCCGACGTGCACGCCATCGACGTCGCGGCGCCGATGCTCCGCTACGCCCATGCCCGCGCGACGTCGCTCGGCGTCACGAACGTGTGCTGGGAGCAGATGAACGCGGAGTCGATGGATTTCGCCGACGGCGGCTTCGATCTCGTGGTCGCGGCGACGTTCTGGCACGAGACGTCGGCGGACGCCTTCCGCCGCATGCTGCGCGAGATCCGCCGGGTGCTCGCTCCGGGCGGCCTGCACCTGAGCCTCGAGCAGCCGCCCTACCGCGGCATGTCGCCGTACGAGGCGTTCATTCGCGACTGGGACGGCCCGAACAACACCGAGCCGTTCTGGGGTGGGCTGCACGAGCTGAACGCGCTCGACGAGATGGCCGCGGCGGGCTTCGCGCGCGAGCGCTGCTTCGAGACCCGGTACGAGGGGCAGATGGAAGAGGACTTCGCGTCCGGCGGCGCCATGGACCAGGGCAAGGACTTCGGCCGCGGCGGCTCGTGGTACGGCTTCGGAGCGTGCGCATGACCGGTCTGCCGGCCGATGCCCTGGACCCCGCGCGCGCCGCACTTGGCGAGCGGCCGCGATACTTCGATGATCCGGCTTCGGACCAGCTGATGGCGCTCGTGCTCGCGCTCGGCACCGAGCTCGCGGTGACACGGGAACGCCTGGACACCGTGGAGCGCCTGCTCGCGGAGCGTGCCGTCCTCACGCAGCGCGACATCGACGCGTGGCGGCCGGACGCGACGGCGAAGAGCGAACGCGCGCAGCTGCACCGCGACTTCCTGCGGCGATTCCTGCGGCCGATCACGCAGGCACGCGAACGCCTCCGCGCGAGCATGGACGCCCCTGGATGAGGATCACGCCCCCATGAACGAGCCCGCACAGCTCC
>JANNSW010000356.1:0-1581 GCA_031403055.1 Hyphomicrobiaceae bacterium
ATGTCGCCTGCATCGATGCGCGGGCGTTGCTGACGCAGTCCGTAGGCGACGTTGTCGAAAACGTTCAGATGCGGGAACAACGCGTAGTGTTGGAACACCATGTTGACCGGGCGCCGATAGGCTGGCACGCCGGCCACGCTCGCGCCATCGAAACGGATGTCGCCGGAGGTCGGCTGGTCGAAACCGGCGATCATCCTGAGCGAGGTCGTCTTGCCGCAGCCGGATGGGCCGAGGAAGGCCAGGAATTCGCCCTGGCTGATCTCGAGGTTCATGTCCGCCACGGCGAGGACATCCCCGAACCGCTTGACAACTTTCTGGAACTCGATGAGAGCTGACAAAGCCGATGCAATCCCACAGGCAGTTGGCTGCCCGATCCGGGCTCGTCACAACCATGAATGATTGGTGACCCGGTTTCAAGGCGGCGGATTGGTGGCTGCGAAACCCAGCGACTGCGGCTTGGCGAGCGAGGCACGGCGATGCGGCGGGATCAATTGTGGCCGAGCCTGGCGGTCGCCTTCTCGGGCGCCATGTGGGGCCTCTATTGGATTGCCGCCCGCTGGCTCGGCGGAGAGGGTATCAACGGCCTCTGGCAATCGCTGATTCTGTTCGCGCTGGCGCTGATACCGTTGCTGGTACTGCTGCCTAGCCAACGCCACACCCTGCAGGCTGCCGGATCCGGGCTGCTGCTGACGGGCCTTTTCATGGGCACTGCCTTCACGCTTTACACGGCGAGCCTGCTTCTCACCGACGTCGTCAGGGCGCTGTTGCTCTTCTACATAACGCCGGTCTGGAGCACGTTGCTTGCCTATCTGTTGCGCAACGAGCGGCCAACGCTGTTGCGGCTGCTTGCGCTTGTGCTTGGTCTCGGTGGGCTGCTCGTGGTGCTCGACTATTCGAGCGGATTACCGCTACCGCGCAACATCGGTGACTGGCTCGCACTTGCCGGCGGCATGAGCTTTGCCTACGGCTCCGTCCGCAGCTACGCTAGCCCGGCAAAGCACCTCTATGGCAGCGTGGTCGCATTCAATCTGGGCGGGCTCGTATCGGCCTTGGTGCTGGTCGCGCTACCAGTCGAGGCGCTCGGCACCGCGCCGGCCGTTGGCATCGTCGCGGGCCTCTTCTGGCCGCTGTTGCTGCTGTCGGTCGGCCTGTTCCTGCCGACTACGTTCCTGATCATGTGGGGCACGATGCGGGTCGATCCGGCCCGTGTCGGCATTCTCCTGATGATGGAGATCGTCGTCGGCGTGGCGACCGCCGCCGCCTTCGCGGGCGAGCCGTTCGGATGGCGCGAGGCGGCGGGGGCGGCGCTGATTCTCGGAGCGGGGGTGGTGGATGTGGCAGGAGGGCGGAGCAGCGCCAAACCGTGAAGTCGCCATCTCGCCAAGTCATGGCTCCCGACTTGGCGACTTGGCGATCTCACGACTTCACGTCTTCAGGCAGCTCCCCCAACGCATCCAGCACCAGCGAGTGGAAATGGTGGAGGCCGTGCTCGCTCATGAAGCCGCGGTCCTTGTCGACCATGATGCGCCCTTGCGTGTACCCCAGCGAGTGGAGCCCGCGTTGGACACTTTCGACGAGGCC
>JANNSW010000357.1:0-18798 GCA_031403055.1 Hyphomicrobiaceae bacterium
AGCTGTGCCGACGATTCGGGACATCGGGACATTCCCGCCTGCCACGCAATTCGGCCGCTTACCCAAGCAGAGGGTCCGACATGGGCACGACCGCCGAGAAGATCGCCCGCCACATCGCAGCCGAGGCGAAGGCGCCGGTTATCGATCTGGCCGGCCACCGCCAGATGAAGCAGCTGCTGCGCGACGCAAAGCTGGACGCGGGCGACTTCGAGCGACGGATCGCGGAGGGCGTCGACCCTTGCTTTGCCGTCTATACGCACACCCAGGCACTGATCTCGATCATGGCGGAGCAGTTGGCTGCGACCAGAGAGGCTCGGCAGTTCGCGCGCCTCGCCGCCGAGGCCGAGGACATCTACATGCCGAGCTACCCGCCGATGAGCCCGGTCACCAACAGCCACTTCGCCATGTGGTCGCTGTTCGACCTGCAATTCGGGCAGAGCCACGAGACCATCGGCACCTGCTTTCAGCACATCGCCGAGTTGACCGACCTGCCGTCTGCTCTCCGGGCAACCGCGTCAGCGCTGCAGAGTTCGCGGCTGGGTCTTTATGTGCACTGCGACCACGATGGGCGCTTCGTCAGGCTGCGCGAGATTGGTCTGGAACGCATCGAACGGTGTCTCGTGCCTGCCGGCTATCGGGGTGATGCCGGCGAGATCTGGCTCGCCCGCTTGCTGCCGCCCGCCAGCGCGTTGTTCGACTACCACGTCGTCAGCACGACACCCTACGTTATCGCCGGTGGATCGGAGCCGGATTGGCTCGCTTATCTCGACCGCGAACGGCGTCGCCTCGGCAGCAAGCCGCTCCCACGCAAGCTCGATGCGACCACCTACATCATGAAGCATGGCCCGAGCGTCAATCATTGGAACGAGTACATCTTCTGCGCCTACGCCGGCCATCGGACCGAGGCGGTCTTTCTGACCGGCATCCCCGACATCAAGGCGAGTCTGCCGCACGCGTGAGATGGGCGTCGGCGAAGCCGGCGACATTGCCGGGACCTGTAGCGCCGGCCGGACGAAGGAAACGCTCCGATGGCATCGATCACCTGGCAGCCGGGCTCATTCCGGATCATGACGCCGAACGGTCCCGAGCAAGTGGACGGCTTGGTCGGCGGCCCGTTCGGCCTGCGCTGCGAGCCCCGGCGTTGGCGTCCCGTGTGGACCGCCACGCATCTGGCGACCGGCTTGCGCATATCGTTCGGCAACAGCGCGGGCTTCTGCGATCTGGCGCTGGCACAGGAGCTCGCTGAGCGCGTGCTGCCGCTCGCTGACTGGAGCGCCGGGATGGCCCTGCGGTTCGACAATGCAGTAGCCGATCAGGTGATTGCCATCTGGAACGAGCTGATGGTGCGCGATGTCACGGCCGCCAACATGGCGATCGCGGCGAACTTTGCTTCGCAGCCTCCCGAGAACCGAGCAGCCCGTCGTCGCAAGCACCGCTGAGGAGAATTGTCCGATGGCCGACCCGATCGATATCGTCCGCCTCAAGATCACGCTCGACGACGTGAAGCCGACCGTGCTGCGCCGCATCGAGGTGCCGGTGTCGACCACCCTCGACACCCTGCACGAGATCATCCAGGCGATCATGCCGTGGGACAATTCCCATATGCATGCGTTCTATCTACGCATGTTCGAAGAACCGCGCTGGGCGCCGCCGCTGCCATTCGACGATGACCTCGACTTCGGCATTGAAACGCGCGACTCGACACAGACGACTATCGCCGAGGTGCTGGCCGAGCCCAATTTCAAGGTGCTGCGCTACAACTACGATTTCGGCGACGACTGGCGGCACACGATCAAAGCCGAGCGGCGCTTCACGGCCGAGCTTTGGGACGAGCATCCGCGCCTGATCGACGCCAAGCGCCGCTGCCCGCCCGAGGACTGCGGCGGTCCCTGGGGCTACTGCGATTATCTGGAGGCACTGTCGGACCCGGTCCACAAGCGTCACCGCGAGCTCTTGCGTTGGCGCGGCACGTTCGATCCGGAGGCGGTGGACCGTGCGGCGATCGAGGCCGCGCTGCAGCAGTTTGGCAGGGCGCGCTCGAAGTCGAGTGCCGATGGCAGCCGACCGAAGCCGGCCAGGGGCAGCGCTGCGGTTGGGTAGCGGGAACCTGTACCTCGAGATGCCACTCGCGTCACTTGGCGGGAGCGGAGACGCGAACGGTTTGACACCGGACCAACTCGGCCGGCGCTCAGCCTTCGTCGGGCTGCGGGCGCTCGAGGTCTCCTTGTGGGATAACCTGCAACGATGGCGGTTGTCCTTCGGCCGGTAGGTTCGCCAGACGCAACCGAGATGATCTGAAGGCGGCATGCTGGGTGCTGGCCAAGGACCTACTCCTTTTCCGCCGCACGTGCGCGGGCCCATCGTCGCCGTTGCGCTTCCGCGATCCGCCTCCGACCGGCCTGCGTCAAAGGACCGGTCGAGCAGCCACCGTGACAGCGACATCGACCATTGACCATCGGCTTGCGTCGGCATGGCGATCCCGACCGTGTCCGAGCACCGCAGCGAAGCAAGCGCGCCTCCGTGCGGTGCTCCGTGACCGGAGACAGGGGTGGCGAATTGAAAACAATCTTTGTCGATACCGGCCGAGGTAAGGACACTCCGAACAATAACCACTACGTGTTGTCGTCAAGTCGAGCACGGGATCTGTAGGGTGCAATAGGCCTTCTTCAGGCCGTATTACACCCTACGCCAAGGCACAACCGCTCGCGAAAAAGATTCAGCTATTGTTCTGGCTGTCCTAAGACCCCAAGATGCGGGCGCGGTCGCGCGCCATGGCGAGCGAGACGTTGGACGGCGTGCCCAGGCCCATCTCCCGAAGGCGGCCGGCGGTCTTGCCGTCGCGCGCCACCCGGTGGGTCGGGCTCCGGTAGAGGAAGACCCACTTACGCGAGCCGGATGCCGAAATGTCGAGATAAAGCCCACTGCCGTCAGCATGTCGCCCCGGCCGGCGCTCTGTCATGACCGACCTCGCCGTCAACCTGTTCACCTGGCGGCCCATGACCTCGCCTCCCATTGCCGCCATCGTTCTCTGCAGACCATGCTGTCAGCCCCAACAGTGGCCCCAACACAAAACATGGATTGGGGCGGCTTGTCACGGACGATGATGAACCACGAATAGGACAAAATCTATGAAATTCCGTGAGTTGCTGGATAGATGCGATCAACCTCGAACAGGTCTGCAGCGGACTCTCCCTCCGCCAAGTTACCGTCGTAAACCCTTGGGAAACAAGGCTTTTCGATAGGCAACCTCGCCAATCCCACCCCTAAATCCACCGGGCGGATGCCTGCTTGGTCCCACCGAGGGCATCAACAGCGTCGTCCAGGCCGTCACCTACCTCATCGCCGGTCAATTGGATCCCAGGCTACCCACTTGAAACGTCGCGGAGCCCGAAAAGACGACAACACAAGAGCCACCATTCGCGCCGTGTGGAAGTCCCGATCAATTCCTGTTGGGCTGAACCGCTCTCGAGCGGAACAAACCGCTCTGTCGGGCGTTCTACAGCCACAAGACGATTGCTCATCGAGCCGCTCGAGCCGCTCGAGCCGCGTGACGGCGGAGCCTGAAGTCAAGTGCTGGACTTCAACCCTGCGGTCGGACTGAGAGTTGCGCGATCGGCCTGGTTCGATCGTCATCGGGCTCGGCGAGCGAGCTGGTGTGCTTCGCCGCTAACGCTGCCTGCGCATTGAACAGCGACCTGTCATGAGAACCGCATCCGGCAGGGTTTCGACACGTGCCGCATCGAAGGGTGTCGTCGATGATTGGCTGCACCAGTTGTTTTCACCGGAGAGCGATCATGTGGATCACCATACGCGATGAACTTCGAGAGCTGTTCTGGCTCTTGTCCGTGATCACCGGCTTGTCGGTGGTGGCGGTGACAGTGGCGACCGCGCTTGCCCCGGCGCTCGCTCTGCAATAGGCCGCGCCGGCTCCTGGCTCCGACCTGCCGACATGCGCGCCGTGGCGTTTTGATCCGACATCAAAAGGGAGCAGCACAAGATTTTGTTGCTGTTTTTCTTGAGTAGTAACGCCCGAGCCCCGTGCGCTCGCGATCCCGCCGCTACTACACCTAGTGTTCTGACTCATTCAGTTGGTACCCCAAATGAATGGTCAGTCCACCAGGCAACTCTTTTTTTGTGTTCCCTCTTTCCATTCATTGATCCAGCTTCGCCGGAATCGAATGAATGGGAGGGAACACTAGTCACACCAGGAGACATCAGCATGACCATGCATCCGACCCACAACACGCTGTCTGCCAATGTCCGGGCCCAATCGGTCGAGGTCTTGAACAAGCATCTGGCGGCGGCGATCGACCTGCATGCCCAGATGAAGCAGGCCCATTGGAATGTGCGGGGACCGGGTTTCTTCGCGATCCACGAGCTGTTCGACAAGGTCGCGGAGGCGGTCGAGGACTACTCCGACCAGATCGCGGAGCGCGCCGGCGGGCTCGGCGGCGAGGCCCATGGCACCGTTCAAACTGCGGCGAAGCACTCGCTTCTGCTGCCCAAGGCGCTTGGCATTGCCGATGTGGAGCAGCACGCCTTCGCCGCCGCGGGAAGCCTGGCGGCATTCGGGGAATCGGTGCGTGAGGCGATCGGGCAGGTGACCACGTTCGGCGATCTGGCGACGGCCGATCTGCTGACCGAGATCTCGCGTGGCGTCGATCAGCAGCTGTGGTTCGTCGAGTCCCATACGGCGCCGAAGCGCGAATGATTCCCGATCCTCGAGGCAGCAAACTGCCGATCGGGCTTGGCGGGACGGCCGAGCCCCGCGCCGCGTCCGCGCAACGTGGAACAATCGACTCATCGCGCGTGTCTCCTGCCCAGCAAGCCGCTATCGACCTCGACGATTGCATTGGCGCCTGGGTGAATGAGGGCGGAGCGGGTGGCGAGGTCATCCGCTCGAGCGGCGTCGCGCAATGGTCGCCCTGATGTGTGGATGAGGAAGCCGCCGGGTTGGTACCTGCGCTCTGGTCCGACCGTACGGGCTCGACCGTAGTAACCCCAAGAGCCCATGACCCGCAAAGATGACGATATGACCCGCAGCATCGCCATCGCGCCTGCCGTCCTGCCCGCAATCTGCAAACGCATCGCCCTCGGCCTGTTGGTCGCAATCACTTTCTCTGGAGGCACGGCAATGGCGACTGAAGAGCCCGAGTTCACGCTGGTGCTCCAGCAGGGAGCGTTCGAGGTGCGCGACTATCCCGCGCTGGTCGTGGCGGAGGTGACGGTCGAGGGCGAGCGTTTCGCGGCCGCAAACGCTGGCTTCCGGCTGCTCGCCGGCTACATCTTCGGCGGCAACACCCGCCGGCAGAGCATCGCGATGACCGCGCCCGTCGTCCAGGGTCCGGTCGCCGGTGACAAGATAGCGATGACGGCGCCGGTGCTGCAGACCGGGCAAGCCGGCAGCTGGATCATCCGCTTCGTCATGCCCGAGACCTACACGCTCGAATCGCTGCCGGTGCCCAACGACCCCAAGGTGCAACTGCGGAGCCAGCCGGCGGCGCGCGTCGCTGTCGTACGCTTCTCGGGTCTCGCTCCCGAAAAGGACATCCAGCGCAAGACGACCGAGTTGGTCGATTTCCTCGCTGCCCGCCAGCTGAAGGCGATCGGGCCGGCCGCGCTGGCGCGCTATAATCCGCCATGGACGCTGTGGTTCATGCGGCGCAACGAGATCATGATTCCGGTGCGGATCGAGCCGGCCCAGTAGGGCGCGGACCATGTCGGCAAGATCACATCGCAGAATTCTTTAGAGGAACAAACAGAGTTCAGGAACGTTACGATTGGGTGAAGTCCAACACCTTCAATGACAGAATTCAGTAGAAAAAAATCTATCTCGATGGTCGTTCGGTCGACTACAACCGTGGGTCATCAGAGCCATATCTATCAGAGAAGTGGAGCATGAGGCATGAGCAACATCACAAAGATTTTCATGGTCGCGAGCGCAGCGGCTTTGATCAGCCTGATGGGGGCAATGGGATCGGCCGAAGCTGCCGAATCCCGTGGTGGAGCGGACAACCCCCGGCAGAGCTATGTCGTCGGGGCGAATTCGAGGCGCGTTTACCACAAGAGGCGTTTCTCGAGCAATCGCGGTCACAATTTCAGGCAGCGTCACTATCAGCGTGAATACTACAGCTACAACAATTACTACAACAACAACCACAGGCGAAACCGTTACTATGGCCCATCGATCGGCCTCAGCATTCCCGGTCTGTCGATCTACCTTGGCCAGAGCGATGATTGCCGGGTCTTCCACCGCAGGTGGAATGCAACTGGCAGCCGCTATTGGCGCTCGCGCTATTACAGCTGCACCAACGGATGATCCGACCGGCTCCCCGGTCCGATTGCCGATCCAAACAAGGGCATGCTAGTGTTCTGACTCATTCATTTGGTACCCCAAATGAATGGCCAGCCCACTAGCCAACTCTTGGTTTGTGTTCCGTCTTTCCATTCATTGATCCAGCTTCGCCGGAATCGAATGAATGGGACGGAACACTGGCGCACGCGGGCATGCCCTCGTCACATTCGGGGCGCGCGTGGAGCAGGCGGTCCGCCGCAAGCGACTTGCGCTCAACCGAGCCTGACCAGCAGGCGATGCTCGTTGCCGTCATCCAGCAGCGGGGCACGCACGGGCCTTGCGACGATCGCCTGCCCATCGAGCTCAGCGAAGATGATGCCGCGGGAGACGCCGCCGGGGTTCTCGACCATGATCCTGTAGTGCGCGGAGTGATACCTGACGGTCATCCGAAAGCCCGGCCAGGCCTTGGGAATGCAAGGATCCAGCAGCAGCTCGGCTCCCTCGAAGCGAAGGCCCAGAATGCTCTCCACTCCCGCCCGTTGCATCCAGCCGGCCGAGCCCGTGTACCAGGTCCAGCCGCCACGCCCGACATGGGCAGGGGCCGCGTAGACATCGGCTGCGACCACATAGGGCTCGACCTTGTAGCGCAGCACGCCGGCCCGGCTGCGCGCGTGGTTGATGGGGTTGAGGAGCGAGAAGAGGTTGGCCGCCTTGTCGCCCTCGCCGAGCGCTGCGAACGCCATCACCGACCAGAGCGCGGCATGCGTGTACTGGCCACCATTCTCGCGGATGCCGGGTGGGTAGCCTTTGATATAGCCGGGATCGAGCGGCGTCCGGTCGAGGGGGGGAGTAAACAGGAGCGCGACACCCTCTTTCGGGAGGATCAGCTCGCGCTCGACGGACGCCATGGCACGGGCAGCCCGCTCGGGCATGGCGGCTCCCGAAAGCACCGCCCAGGATTGCGCGATCGAGTCGATCCGGCATTCCGCGCTCTCGGCGGATCCGAGCGGAGTGCCGTCATCGAACCAGGCGCGCTTGTACCAATCCCCGTCCCACGCTTCACGCTCGAGCGAGGCCCGCAGCGCGACGGCATAGGCCCGCCATGCCGTTGCACGTGCAGCCTCGCCACGGCCCTCGGCGAGTGCAGCGAACGCGCCGAGCGTTGCGTCGAGCAGCCAGGCGAGCCAGACACTCTCGCCCTGGCCTTTGTCGCCAACCCGGTTCATGCCGTCGTTCCAGTCGCCCGAGCCCATCAGCGGCAGGCCATGGCCGCCGAGCGCCAGGCTCTGCTCGAGGCCGAGCACGCAATGCTGGTAGAGGCTCGCGGTGTCGTCGGCGATCGTCGGTTGAAAGAAACTGTCGTGCTCGCCCTCCTCGAGCCGGCGGCCCTCCAGGAAGGGCACGAGCTCGTCGAGGACAGCCGCATCCCCGGTGGCGCCGACGTAGTGAGCCGTCGCATGGGCGAGCCAGATCCGGTCGTCCGTAAATCTGGTGCGCACACCCTGGCCCGAGTGCGGCAGCCACCAATGCTGGACGTCGCCCTCGATGAACTGGCGTGACGCCGCGCGCAACAGGTGCTCGCGGGTCAGCTGTGGGCGTGCGTGGGTGAGGGCCATGCCGTCCTGGAGTTGGTCGCGAAATCCATAGGCGCCACTCGCCTGATAGAATCCCGAGCGGGCCCAGATCCGGCAGGCGAGCGTCTGATAGAGCATCCAGCCGTTCAGCATGATGTCCATCGACCGGTCGGGCGTCTCGACGCTCACGCAGCCGAGAATGTCATCCCATTGGCTCGCGACGGAAGCGAGAACCGCATCGAGATCGGCGGCGCGGTAGTGCTCGACGAGCCGGCGTGCATCGCCCGAGTTGGCGGCCTCGCCCAGGCAGAACACGAGATCGGCGGAGGCACCCGGCGCCAGCTTGATCGTCGTCCTCAGGGCGCCGCAGGGATCGAGCCCGGCTCCGACCTTGCCCGAAAGCGGCGCCGACGTGGAGAGTGCCAACGGGCTGGCGAGCGTTCCGTTGCGCCCGATGAACTCGCGGCGGTCGCCGGTCCAGTCGGTTTGCCGGCCGCCGAGATCTGCGAAGGCGACACGCGCACCGAACGCCGTGTGCCAGGGATTGGATGCGAGCATCGCGCCGGTCTCGGGATCGATCGTGGTTGAGATGAATGCCGCCGTGGCCGTGCGGGAAGGGCCGAGCACCCATTCCACGTAGGCGGTGAGCGCGATCCGACGCGGGGAGGCCGACGTGTTACGCAGCTGCAGGCGCGAGATCTTGATCGGACCCTCGACAGGCACGAGCTGGAGCAGACTGGTTTCGATCCCATGCGACGTGTGCTCGAACCGGCTGTAGCCCCGGCCATGTCGGGCGATATAGGTCGCCTGCTTGTCGCGGATCGGGAGAGCCGTCGGGGTCCAGACGTCGCCGGTCTCCTCGTCGCGGAGATAGAAGGCTTCGCCGGACCGATCCGAGACCGGATCGTTGGAGAGCGCGGTCAGCTGGTTCTCGCGGCTGTTGAGGGACCAGGTCGAGCCGCCGCCCTCGGCAGGGACCTGGAAACCGAACGCCGGGTTCGCGATGACATTGATCCAAGGGGTCGGTGTCGACTGGCCGGGACCCAGAATTGTGACATACTCCCGGCCATTGTCGGCAAAGCCACCAAGGCCATTGAAGAACTCGAGCTCCGGTAGTCGCGACGGCCGCCGCGGCTCCTCGACAATCGCAGGGCGCCTCGTAGTGCTTCGGGCGACGGCCTTGGTTTCTGGTCGACGGTCGAGTTGATCGGAAAGCCGCCCGCGCTGGCCAACCAGCACCACGCGCGCCACCGAAGTCAGCAAGGCGCGGGTCTCCGGCGGGATCAGATCGGATCGGAGCACGAACACGCGTCCCACCAATCCATCGACACGAACCTGTTGGCGGGACTGGCTGGTGCGCACGAGCGTCTCCAGTGCGATCTGGAGGTCCTGAACATAGGACGACCCACGCTCGTTCAGGATCACCAAATCGATCGCGAGCTGCTTCTGGCGCCAGTACTCGTGCGCCAGCAGCAGCTCTTCCGCGAGATCGAGGCTCTCGATCTCGGAAATGCGCAGGAGCAGGATCGGCTGATCGCCGGATATTCCCTGCGCCCAGAGGCCAGGCTGCCCGCCGGCGCCGCGCCGAATGGTGTCGGAGGACGGACGCATGGTCGAGCCGGAATAGATCAGGTGACCGGCAAGCTGCTGGAAGCGGCTCGCCTCGCCGGGGCTGATGCCCAGGTGATGCAGCTGGATTTGCGCCTGCGTCCAGGCGAGCGTCGCCGCTCGATCGAAGGCCGTGACGTCACGGTGCTTGTCGATCACATCGAGGATCGTCGCGCGGGAGGAGGCAACGACAGTCCAGAAGGCGATGCGCGCGATCGCACCGGGCTCGATCCGCACGCGGTGGCGGAGCGCGAACACCGGATCGAGCACAGTCCCGACCGTGTTGGATAGGGGCCTTCCGTCGATGATCGAAATCGGACGCCGCAACCCGTTTCCGCGACCGAGAAAGCGTGCCCGATCGGTCTCGATCTCGGGCTTACCGATCGTCTCGCCGTCGACAACCGCGAGGTGCGCGGCCCAGACCTCGCTCTCGCTCGGCGAGCGCCGCCGCCGCGTCGCCAGGATCGCGCCGAGCTGGGCAAGATACTCGGTCTGGACAAACAGTTTTGAGAACGCGGGATGGGCAACATCGGCGGATTGCGGAGCCAAGGCGAGCTCGGCATAGGAGGTGATCTCGATCTCCCGCTCACCGGGGCCCGTGTTCGCGACCGTGACGCGGCGGACCTCGCCATCGTCCTCGGCCGAGACGATCACCTCCATGGTGGTTATCAGTGTCGCGTCGTGGCGCGTGAACTCGGCGCGGCCTTCATTGAACTCTACATGGTAATCGTCGGGCTCGATACCCACCGGCAGATAACCAGCCGACCACACCGCGCCGCTATGGACATCGCGCAGGAAGACATAGGAGCCCCAATCATCGGAAGTCGCATCCTCCCGCCACCGTGTGACCGCGAGATCGCGCCAGCGGCTGTTGCCGGACCCCGCGGCCGTGAGCATCACAGCGTAGCGACCGTTCGAGAGCAGGTGAGTGACTGGCGAGGCGCTGTGGGGTGAGGTCAGCTGGCGGCCGCCAAGCTGCTCGGTCGCACGGAATTTGGCAGTCGCCCTTGCATCCACGGACCAGGGGTGGATGACCGCAATGTCGCGGGGTGTGCGTTCCTGCAACAAGAGCTCGGTCGCCTGAATGATCGGCTCGGCGTGGAATCTCCCCCGCATCCGGCCGTCCTGCAGGACGTTGGCAATGGCAACAATCGTCATGCCCTGATGATGCGCCATATAGGCTCGCACGATGGCGTACCGCTTGCCCTCGGGCACCCGGGTGGGCGTGTAGTCGAGTGCCTCGTAGTAGCCGTAGCGGCCGCAGGCGCCGGCCCTGTCGAGCCGCGCGAAGTTGGCGACCGCGGCATGGGGATCGACCATCGCCGCGAGTGCCGTTGCATAGGGAGCGACGACGGAATTCTCGCCGAGCCCGCGCTTCAGGCCGAGACCGGGAATGCCGAAATTCGAGTATTGATAGGTCAGCTCCAGGTCGCGCGTGTTGTAGGCCGATTCCGAAACACCCCATGGCAGGTCGAGCCTTGCGCCATAGTCGATCTGGCGAAGCACGATCAGCTGGCTCGTACGCTCGAGGAGGCTGCCCGCCGGCGCGCGCATCACGAGCGATGGCATCAGATACTCGAACATCGAGCCCGACCATGAGATCAGCGCCGCACCATGTGCGACCGGTGTCACTGCACGGCCGAGATGGAACCAGTGCCGGGCCGGGACATCACCTTTGGCGATCGCCAGGAAGCTGGCCAGCCGCGCCTCCGACGCCAGCAGATCGTAGCAGCTCGGGTCGAGCGATCCATCGGCCTCACGATAGCCGATCGACAGCAGCTTGCGATCCGGGTCGAGCAGGAACTCGAAGTCCATGGCAAGTGCGATCGCGCGCGCGCGTTCGCCCAATCCGGTGAGTCGAGCCTGCAGGGTTGCGACCGCGTCCGGCGACTGCCCGACGTCGCGGCGGTGGGTTGCGATCGACCTTTGCGTCGCCTCGGCCCAGTAGACGAGATTCGAGCTGCTGCCGATGCCCTGCTCGAGCGCGAGCGCATGGCTGATGTCGGCCACGTTCTCCGCTTCAGTCGCCAAATCGGCGAGACGGTCGGCAATGCCCGCGCCATGCATGGGCGCCTGCCGAAGCCCGCCAAACAGCAGGGCTTGCGTGTCGTCGAGCTGTCGCCAGGTCACCGTCTGCGTGAGCGGCCCCTCGCGATGCCGGCTGGCCTCCTCCACGCAGAGGTCGAACGCATCGCCGATGCCGCTGAGCCGCTCTGCATCCGCGACCGGGTTGTCGCGCCATTCGTCGAGCGCGTTGGCGAGTGCGATCAGGTGCCCGGCCAGATTGCCGCTATCGACGGAGGAGATGTAGCGGGGATCGAGCGGACGCAGATCCCGTGTATCGTACCAGTTGTAGAAATGACCCCGGAATCGCGGGAGGATTTGCATCGTCTCCAAGGTCGACTCGAGCCGCTCGATCGCCTCCAGGGTGCCGATCCAGCCGAAATCCCGCGCGCTCGCGACCGACAAGAGATAGAGCCCGATGTTTGTCGGTGAGGTCCGGTGCGCCAGCACTGGATTGGGATCCTCCTGGAAGTTGTCGGGCGGGAGCATATGATCATCGCGCGTCACGAAGCTCTCGAAGAACCGCCAGGTGCGGCGGGCAATCAAGCGCAACGTGGCAGCGTCGGTCGTCGAAACGGATACGCGGCCGGCCACAAGGGGTGAGATGCTCGCCCAGCGAGCGATTGCCGGTGACGCTACCCAAAGCACCACAAATGGCAGGGCCACCAACCACCCTCCCTGGCTCGACAACAGGGCAACGACAATCGCCGCGCCGGCAATGACGATGGCACCGACCATCTGTCGACAGAAACCGAGCACATCCAGTCGCTTGCCTCGAGTCGCCTGTGCAGCCGTCAGCCATTCGAGCAGATGGCGTCGGGTAACGAAAAGGCGGATGAGGGTCCGGCCAATCGCATCGCCCATCAGCCAGGCCTGATGGGCAAGAAATGTGACCAGCAAGGCCGATTGCGTCAGCGCCAGGCGAAGATCGTTGCCGAGGGCGCCGAAGTGGCTGCGCATTGTCGTCCCGGCACGCGACGGCAGAATGGCGCCGAAGACAGGCATCAGCGTGGGCAACGCAATCGTCGCCATGACGAATGCCGTCCACATCAGGGCGGCCTGCAAAGGCAGGACCCAACCGGCAATCAGCGCTGCGACCGCCAGCGGCGCGGACAGCGTCCGCCGCAGGTTGTCGATCATCTTCCAGCGACCGATGGCGGGTAGACCATGACCGGCGTGGAGCACTTGGGCGCCCGAGGCGAGGCCGAGGATCCATGGCAGCAATTGCCAATCGCCACGCGCCCAACGGTGCTGGCGCATGGCAGCAACGTCGTAGCGCGCAGGGAATTCCTCGACCACCTCGACATCGGTGACGAGGCCGGCGCGGGCGAAACTGCCCTCGAACAGGTCGTGGCTGAGCAGTGTCGAATCCGCAACGCGACCCCGCAGGGCGGCCTCGAAGGCATCGACATCGTAAATGCCCTTGCCGGTATAGGAGCCTTCGCCGAAGAGATCCTGGTACACATCGGAGACGGCGGCGGCATAGGGATCGATACCGCCCATGCTGGAGAAGACGCGCTGGAGAAATGAACCCTCGCGACCGACTGGCAGCGACGGCGTGACACGCGGCTGCAGCACGCCATAGCCCTCGACAACTCTGCCCCCGTCAGAATCGAGCTTGGGCCGGTTCAAGGGATGCGCCATCTTCCCGATCAGCCGGCGGACCGCATCGCGGGGCAGCTTGGTGTCGGCATCCAGAGTGATGACGAACCGCACGCCTTGGGCGACACAGGGCGAGCGTCCATCGATATCGATGAAGGTCGTTGCGCGATCGCCGCGCAGCAGCCGGTTCAACTCATGGAGCTTGCCGCGCTTGCGCTCCCAACCGATCCACCGTCCTTCACTCTCGTTCCAGACCCGTCGGCGATGCGCCAGCAGAAAGCGGCTGCCGCATGGTGCGGGGCCATGACGTTCGTTGAGGCGGGCGATACTCTCGGTTGCCACCGCCAGCAGCGTCTGGTCACTGTCCACCTGCTCGGCTCCGGCATCGAGCCAATCGGATACCAGCGCAAACTGGAGATCGCCCTCCTGGCTCG
Source organism: Hyphomicrobiaceae bacterium (assembly GCA_031403055.1). Classification (GTDB taxonomy): domain Bacteria; phylum Pseudomonadota; class Alphaproteobacteria; order Rhizobiales; family Hyphomicrobiaceae; genus JANNSW01. The sequence goes on from JANNSW010000357.1 coordinate 13,578, forward strand.
CGAGATGGTGAATTTCAAGGCGCTCCACCTGCTCCTCGATCGACTCGCGCGTTGTCAGCATGGTGGGCACGGCAACGAGGGTTCGCAGGCTGGACGGAATGCCGTTGCGCAACTCCAAGGCTGGCAGGACCGTCGGCCCCAGTCCCCGCGTCACGCACCCGTTCACGAGCGCGACCGACGCATCGATAGCCGGAACCGCTCCCAGCGCGCCGAGGAGAGCCAACCACATCCCGCCGACACCGGCTCCGGCAAGGGCGACCAAGGGAAGCACGAGCAGCGCCAGAGCGACGGCAACGATCGCACTGCCATAACCGGCGATGCCTAGGCCGCGGCTGAAGTTGGCGAGCCGCGTGCGCAGGAGTGGCTGGAATCCGACCTCGGCCTCGAACGACCGGCGTCCACCCGAGATCAGGTGATAGCCAGGGTCGCCCAGACGATCTGCATCTGCGCCTGCGCCTGCCGCTTGCGATCGGGCCGCCACCACCAGCACGCGGCGCGCGATTTCGATCTCGGAAAAGCGCGAGCCGCGGGCCAGGCTCTCGATCGCGCTGCGGTAGAGGTTGCGCGTCGGGAAATCGAACTCCGCAAACCTGGTGCCGCCGGTCAGCACCTTGTCGACGAGGCTCATGCGCTCGAACAGCTCGGTCCAGTCCACGTCGGAGATCAGGCGCATGCTCGTGATGATGTTGCGCACGGTGACGGTTGCCGCGCCCTGCTTCTGGTGCTCGTCGTTGACGACCTCATCGGCGGAGGTTCCTTGCGCTGCGAGCCGAGCGGTGAGCCAGGTGAGGGCCGGAAAGGCTCTGGGATCGGAATCGTGCAACCGGTGCAGGAGCTGAACCGAGAGGGCGCCCGGGAGCGGCCCGCGCTCGTAGTCCGCCAAGACCGTGGTCGCGGGCACGGCGGTACGTCCACTCGACTCCAACAGGCGATCGACGAGGCTGTCCGCTTCTTGTCGCGCATCGCTGCTGGCGACGATGCGTGCGGCAATGCGTCTGAGGTTTTCGACCAGCACGATCCGCAGAGTGATCGCAATCGCCCAGAGCTCGCCGATCGTCAGCGGCTGGACCTCCTGGTAGGCAGCGACGTAGCGGCACAGCATCGCGTGGTCGAAACGGCTGTCGGTGTGGGCGACGAAGGCCCAGGCGACGCCGAGCACGCGTGGATAGCCGGCGAAGGGGCCGCCGGCGAGCTTTGGCAGCTGGCGATAGAAGCCGGGCGGCAGGTCCGAACGGATCTCACGGATCTGCCGCTCGACCAGATGGTAGTTGTCTATCAACCATTCGGCGGCCGGTGTGATCGCCCGCCCTTCGTCGTTCGCCACGCAGATGGTGCGATGGGCGCCAAGCAGGACCGCGGCATTGTTGGCCAACCGGCGCGCGAGCGTATGTCCCTTGGAAGCTCGCAGCGCGACCGGTTGCGCGGCCGCCAGACTGCGTGCATGCCCCTCGAGGCGTTCGCTGCTGAACAGCTCTTCGCGGATAGCCTCCGGATTGTCCCACGGCGAGGGCACGCGGGCGAAGGCATGGCGAATGAGCGATGTCATATGATCTCGCGGTAGCGTTGATGGCATTCGATCTTCACATGGGACACCACCCGTTCGCCGCAGCTGCCGAGCGTGTGCGGTCGACGAATTCCCTGGCGATGATGTCATGGCAGTGGCCCGCGGCTGGCGCCCGGCTTTGCGGACCGGGTTGCCCGAGATCGCCACTCGAGTCCAGGTCAGCGAAGCCAGATTGGGCGCTTCGCTGACCGGTCTCGGTAGATGGTTTGGCTCGAATCCCAGGCTCGGTCCAGGTCGATTCAGGTGGCGCGACGGATGAAGCCTATGAGCACGAGCAGCACGACCGCGCCGATAGTCGCCGAGACGATCTGACCGATGATGCTTGCTCCGGGGAATAGCCCGAGCTGAGGGAGCAGCCAGCCGGCCACGACGGCACCAACAATGCCAACGGCGATGTTTCCGACAACTCCGTAGCCATAGCCTTTGACGATGTTGCCTGCAAGGAAACCGGCGACTGCGCCGATCAAAAGCAATATCAATAGCGATTCCATTTGCATTGTGTTTCTCCTATCTAGGTTGACTCGTCGAATGTTGTTTCAGCATTGGGTAAAACCGGAAAGGCCCGCTCGACACGGGCCCCTCCTCATTCCAACATCGGCTACTGAGCCTTGGTCACCTGACCGCGCAGCTCCCCATCCGGATTTGCTTCAGTGTGGATGTTGAGATAGAGCTTGCCGGCCAGCAGATCGGCTGCCTGCGCGTCGTTCAGTGCGGTGGTGCCCTCGAACGGGCTCGACATCACTTCCAGCGGCACTTCCACGCCAGCATTCTGACCCACATCGGCCGGGCCATGCAGATGGGCGCCAGTGGGTTTTCCGGTCAGGCCCGTGTAGGTGCCCTTCCAGGTCAGCATCTTGCTGGCGTCGTCGTAAGTGAAGTCGACAGAGCCGGTGCCCGCGGCAATCGTCGGCGGCACCTCCTCTGCGCCGGAGAGGGATGCCTTGAACGTCATGTTCTCGGCGAATGCCGGAACTGAAGCGAGAGTTGCAGCAAAGGCCAGCGCGATGATTGCGGCCCGTGAAAATTCGTTCATTGCGTGCTCCTGATTTTCTGAGCCGGGCGGCTCGATTTGACGACACGCCCGTAAAACGGGATTGCAAGATTCTTGTTCCCGGCTTTCACGACAGAATTGTTGCTCCATCCCCGACAAGTGAAAGCACCGCAATTCAGGCACTGCAACGGGTGATCAGCATGACAGCGTCGACGAGACCCTGCGAGCGGCGTCAAAGGGAGACGGAATACGCTTCGGACGTCTGATCCGTGCTGAAGCCCATATGCTCGGCAAGCCGTGCCCGGGCCCGGTTGACCCGGCTCTTGATGGTGCCGACGGCACAGCCGGCCACGACAGCAGCTTCGTCATACGAAAAGCCCTCGGCGCCAACCAGAAGGAGCGCCTCGCGCTGGTCGGCTGACAATTTTGCGAGCGCGCGACGAAACTCCTCGAACTCGAGATGCGCCATCTGGCCGGGCAAGGTGACGAGCTTGGCCGCTTCCTCGCCATCGACATCGGCGACCTCGCGCCGGGTCTTTCGCAACTCCGAGAAATAGGTGTTGCGCAGGATTGTGAACAACCACGCCTTGAAATTGCTGCCGGGCGCGAACGACGCACGGTGATCCCAGGCTTTCAGCAGGGTCTCCTGCACGAGGTCGTTGGCCAGATGCGGGTTTCCACACAGCGAGATGGCGAATGCCCTGAGGTTGGGGATCGCCACCACGAGGGCATTGCGAAACGTCGGCTCGGCGCGTTGATCGGTCACGAGCCGCGCTCCCGCCGCTCGAGCTCGTCGAGCAGCCTCAAGAATTCCTGGGGTACCGGCTCATCGATGATGTTCCGGTAGAGCTTGCGGAGTTGAACGCCGATCAGGCGTTGCGCACTCTCGCTCAGTGCCGGGGCCGGCTCGTCGTCGAAGGGAGCTTGCTGCGGCGTCCTGGCGGGCGCCGGCTCGGAAGTCTCCACCGGGGCGGCGCCGTGCGGCTCCGCATGTGGCGTCGTCAAGCCTGGCAGGCTCACGGTTGGCTCCGGCTTGTTGTCCTCGTTCTTTGGTTGGCTCGACATCTCGATCCTATTTCCCCGTCTCTCTTACGTGCTCGCCCCGTGTGGTTCGGCCTACCCGTTGGGTCAGAACCGCCGACCTGCGAAAAGGTTCCCGATTCCTTGGAACTTTTTCGGCCCGACCGCGTTCTATGCTCATCCAACAGGATCCCGGGCTGCCCATGCCAACATGTGGGCGCCGCCCGAGGGATGTGCTCCGAGGGAACGAAGCCATGACCTCCATCTCAGCGACAATCCTACCTCATCTCCCCTATCTGCGCCGCTTTGCCCGCAGCCTGACCGGCCGCCAGGAAAGTGGTGACGCCTACGTGGCGGCACTGCTCGAGAGCCTCAACTTCGACCCGGCTGGCCTGCCGGGCGATCTGACACCGCGCACCGCTCTCTACCGGGCGTTCCTGAAGACCTGGAACTCGCTCGCCATCAATGGCAAGGCCGAAGCCGATAGCGGTCACGAGGCCCAGCCGGCCGAGGCCAAGCTGGCGATTGCCGACCGGCGGCTCGGGCACCTGACGCCGCAGTCGAGGCAGGCCTTCCTTCTGGTCACCGTCGAAGGGTTCACTCCCAGCGATGTCTGCGAGATCATGGATCTGCCGCTGGACCAATCCGCGAAGCTTCTGAGCGAGGCGAGCCGGGAGATCGCGGAGCAGGTGCAGAGCACCGTTCTCATCATCGAGGACGAGCCTCTCATCGCCATCGATCTGGAATCCGTTGTCACCAGCATCGGCCATCGGGTGCTGGCGATCGCGCGCACGAGGCAGGAAGCGGTGGTGGCCTTCAAGAAGCACAAGCCGGGGTTGGTGCTCGCCGACATCCAGCTGGCCGACGGCAGCTCGGGGCTCGACGCTGTCAATGAGATCCTCGGCTCGACGGAGGTCCCGGTCATTTTCATCACCGCCTACCCGGAGCAGCTGCTGACGGGCAAGCGCCCGGAGCCCACCTTCCTCATATCCAAGCCATTCCGCCAGGAGACTCTGCAGGCAGTCATCAGTCAGGCGCTGTTCTTCGATATGAAGGCAACGCCAGCGAAAGGTGCTGGATCGAGCTGACGGCTGAGGCCTTGGCTCCGGAACTGTTCGCAGTGCCGGCGCGTTGTCATGGGAGTATCAATCAGAGCAAGGACCCATTCCCATGCGCACACTGAACGATTTGTTCGTCGACCTGCTGAAAGACGTCTACTACGCTGAGCGGAAAATCACCAAGACCTTGCCGACCATGATCGACAAGGCCAGCTCACTCGATCTGCGCGCGGCGCTCTCTGGCCATCTGGATGAGACGCACAACCAGGTCAAGCGGTTGGAGCAGGTGTTCGAGATGATCGACCAGAAGCCCCGCGGCAAGACCTGCCAGGCGATCGAAGGCATCATCGCCGAGGGCGATGACGTGATGAAGGAGGCCAAGTCCGAGGCCGTTTGCGACGCGGGCATGGTCGGCGCGGCGCAGGCCGTCGAGCACTACGAGATCGCGCGCTACGGCACCCTGATCAAGCTCGCCTCGCAACTCGGACTGAAGGATGCCGTCAAGCTGCTGGAGGCCACGCTCGCCGAGGAGGTGAAAGCCGACGCGACACTGGGCAAGCTGACGCCCAAGGTCTACGCGCTCGCCGC
>JANNSW010000358.1:0-3023 GCA_031403055.1 Hyphomicrobiaceae bacterium
CTCGCAGGCAATCGAATAATCAAAGAAGCCGTGCTTCAGGCCATCGACGATAAGCCCTTCGAGCCGGTCGAGAGCTTCGCGGACCTGCCCGCTCTTGGCGCGCTGGAACGGCGGTGTGTCTTGCGGTTCAGCCATTGTGAAGCAATCCTTTCATGTCCTTGATGGTGGCGGCGATGGCCTAGGGGCGGACGCTGGTTGCGTCGCCGTAGAAGGCCATCACGTCATCACGACGCGAGGCGCGGTCCTGAAAGATGAAGACCTTGCGCGGCCCTTCGGCACGAAGGCCCTGAAGCTCGTAGCCCGAGCAGCGCAGGAAACAGGCGAGATAGAAGTCGCGCGTCTCGAATGCGGCGGGTTCCCGCTTCTGTTTCTCGATTTGCCTTCGTTCAGTTGACACTTGACGATCTCCTCAAAAAAGGGGTTCACGAGCCATCGGTGAGATGGCGCTGCAACGGCACCGTGCGGTGCAGGAGCCCAAGTCTTTCCAGGCGAATGCGCATGGCGATCGGCGAGACGAGGAATTTTTCAGCGAACGGCTTGGCGAAACTGTCCAAAGCCTGATCTTCGGATTCCGTGAACTTGGCACCGGGATTCCAGCGCTTGAAACGAGCAATCTCGACGAAGGGATGGTCGATCGGCGTCGCGGGTTGAAGCACCCGCGGCTTTCGATCGGGAAACGCCTCGTCCCAGGCAGCGAACACCAGTTTGCGCGGCATCAGCACGTAAGAGGCATAACGATTGGCCTGAAACTCGAGCCGTTTCTCTTCCTGACTGGATCGGCAAACGATGCTCGGCGCGGCATTCGGTTCAAGTAGCGAGGTCTGCGCCGGGTCCTTTCTGAACAAGCCGGAATGAAGCCGCCAGTGCCCAACCTCATGCGCCGCCGTGTAGCGATAGCGCCCTTCCTTGGCTGGATTGGCGTCGGGATCGAGGCTTTCATCGATGACGATCCGCTTCTGCTCGAAGTAGATTGCGCCGAGAATATCGGGATCGACGCCGATGCCGGAACGCGGCACACCGAACAACCGGTGGGTGTCGTTGAACTCCATCCCGATCTTCAAGTGCTTCTCGATGATGTCGTCGATCGGGATCGGCGCTTCGATCGGCGTCCGCCGTTCCAGCGCGTAGTCGGCAAGGAGCGCTTGGGCGTCCTTCTCGATCGCCTCTTCGGTCACATAAGGAACTTTCAATTCCATCGCGCTTTCATCCTCATCTGCATCACTTCAACTTCTACCGCCGTTCAGGCGTTCACTTCTCCTTCGCCTTCTGCGCCTCGCCGGCCAGTCGGGCGAGTTCGACCGCCGATAGGCCGTTGGCCGTCCGCAGCAGCGCCGCGACCTCAACCGGGTTGCGCCTGATAATGTCCGACAGATCCGAGGCGACCTTGCCCGCCCGCGCCAGAAGCTCATCAACGTCGCAGCCGATCACCCCGGCGATCAGCCGAACCTTGTCCTCGGCGGGCGGCGGGAACTCGTCGCGCTCTATCTTGGAAATGTAGGTCGGGCTCACGCCGATCATTTTCGCCATCTCCCGCAATCCGATCTTCTTCGCCTCGCGCCGTGAACGGATGAACGCGCCGAACTTTTCCTCTGACATGCCGGTCTCTCCCGTTACCTGTTTATGGGGCACTTTACACTCGATTCGTGCACCTCCGTCAACTGATATCTAAACATTCTTCTTTGAGGGCTATCAGGCGGCGAGCCGAAGCTCGCGCACATCGTCCAACATGCGCCTGAATTCGAGTTCCGGCGCGAGGCACATAGTTCTATAAGCGTTCAGAAACGGCAGCCAACCAACGTGCTGAGTGGACCAGAGGCACACCCGGAGCGGGCGGACCCCAAACCCGCCGCGGATCGCCAGTATCGCAATCCCGGGCTGTGGAGGCTGACGAGGTCACGGGACTGCGCCGCTCGCTCGCCCTGCCCGTCCCTGCCTACACGTCTCCGTGCTTGTGCGATTTCGCGAATGTCGCTTGCTGATCGGAGCTCGCCTCGCGCTGGTGCTTGGCGCGCCACTCCTCGTAGGGCATGCCGTAGACTTTTTCACGTGCGGCGTCCTTGCTGACGGTCAATCCCTTGCTCTCTGCCGCCTGCTGGTACCAGTTGGCGAGGCAGTTGCGGCAGAAGCCGGCGAGATTCATCAGGTCGATGTTCTGCACATCGTTGCACTTGGCGAGGTGCTCGAGCAGGCGGCGGAATGCCGCTGCCTCGAGCTCGGTCTCTATCTTGGCGTCGGGTGCTGGCATCGGAAGTCCTCCACGGTGTCGGGTTTAGGATAGTCGCCGCCGAGGCCGCGCGCTAGGTTTTCCGCTCGCTCACGCAATTGTTTGGAGCATCATGCCGCACGACAGTCGCGCCAGCTTGCTTTCTCTGTTCGAGACGGCCGTTGCCGCCGCCCATCCCAGGACTTGCCTGCCGCCGCACCTGCCGCCACCGCCGGCGTCGGGCCGCGTGATCGTGATTGGAGCCGGCAAGGCGGCAGCCGCCATGGCGGTGGCAACCGAGGCCCACTACCGGGCGCGTGGCGAGGAGAGCCGTATTGAAGGCTTCGTCGCAACCCGCCACGGCTACGGCCTGGCGACCCGCACGATCGAGGTGATCGAGGCCGGCCATCCGGTGCCCGACGAGGCCAGCATTGCCGCCGCTGACCGGGCGCTCCGGCTCGCGTCCTCCGCCGGGCCTGACGACCACGTGCTCGTCCTCCTGTCGGGAGGCGCCTCGGCGATCTGGTCGGCGCCGGTCGAGGGTGTCACGCTCGCCGACAAACAGGCAGCGACGCGCGCGCTGTTGCTGAGCGGCGAGCGCATTCACGAGCTCAACCTCGTCAGGAAGCACCTCTCGCGCATCAAGGGCGGGCGCTTGGCGCGGGCGGCTGCGCGTGCGGGCTCGCTGCTGACGCTCGCCATCTCCGACGTGCCGGGTGACGATCCGGCCGTGATCGGCTCAGGCCCGACCGTCGGCGATCCGACCACGCTCGATGAAGCCCGCGCCATCATGGCCCGGCTCGGCAAGCCGGTCCCGGCC
>JANNSW010000359.1:0-3764 GCA_031403055.1 Hyphomicrobiaceae bacterium
TCGGACTTGGTGACCGCCACCCAGTCGGCGAGCATCACCTGGCGGCGCGCCTCGTCGTGGCGATCGAGCATCGCATCGCCCTGGATCGCGTCGACGGTCGTCAGAATTGCGGTCAGCCGGTAGCGCGCGGTGATGCGGGCATCCAGCATCAGGGTGGGAACCAGCGGCGCCGGGTCGGCGATGCCGGTCGTCTCGATCACGACCCGGTTGAACGGGCTGATCTCGTAGTGCTCGGCGCGGCGCGCGAGGTCGACGAGGGCATGGGTGACGTCGCCGCCCGCGCTGCAGCAGAGGCACCCCGTCGTCAGCTCGATCACGTTGCCGCGCACGGCTGCGATCAACGCCCGGTCGAGGCCGATATCGGCGAGCTCGTTGACGATGACAGCGGTCGCGGCGTGGCGCGGATCGGCGAGCACGCGCGTCAGCAGCGTGGTCTTGCCCGAGCCGAGAAAGCCGGTCAGCAGCGTGATCGGAATGATCCCGCTCATGGCGTTGCCCCCGGCGCGGCCAGGCACTTGTCGCAATGGCCGTAGATCTCGAGCGAGACGGTCTCGACCTCGAAGCCCGTGCGCGCGACCGCACGCGTGATCGCGGTCAACCGCGCATCCTCGAGCTCCTTCACCTTGCCGCAGTCCCGGCAGATCACGAAGGCGGGCTTCTCGTCGTGGCTGTGGCTGCAGGCGATGAAGGCGTTCAGCGCCTCGATGCGGTGCACGAGGCCGGCACGGCCAAGCTTATCGAGCGCGCGGTAGACCTGATTGGGCGCCTTGATCGCCCCCGAGCGCACCTCGGCGAGGATGTCATAGGCCGAAAGCGGCCGGCAGGCAGCCGCCAGCACCGCGAGGATGTCCTTGTCGTTCTGGCTGATGGCACTGGGACGCGGCACCGGAACACCTGGCGGGGGAGAGAGGTAGCCTCGCGAGATGTTATGTTACGACATTACGGAGGAGTCAAGGTGTGTTAGTCACCACCATCTCCAGTAAGCGAGCGACAACCCACATCCTCCCACGTCATTCCCGCGCCGGCGGGAATCCAGACGAGCAGCCGATGTCGCGTGGAGAAATGGCTGGATGCCCGCCTTCCGTGCGGAGCACGGTTTCGCCGCGACGCGGGCAGGACGGCTTTGGTCTGGGAGCTTGTGACACCGGGTACCAGGCAAAGCCGCTCGGTTGTCGCTGCTGGTGACGGCGAGGCTGGTTCGCCCCTTCAGCAAATCGCTATCGTGGCGGGATCAGCACGATCTTGCCGACGTGCTCCTTGCGGAGGAAGCTGCGTTGCGCTTCGGCGATCGCCTCGAGTGGAAATGTCCGCGCCAGCAACGCGCGGATCTCGCCGCGCTCGATGTAGGAAACGAGATTGGCGAACACCGGCTCGTCCCAGGCGGTGCAACCGATCAGCGTCAGGTCCTTCAGGTAGAGGGTCCGCATGTCGAGGGCGACCAACGGACCCCCGATCGCGCCTGACGATACATAGCGACCGCCGCGCTTCAAAGCGTTCAGATGGCTGCCGAAAGCCGCTCCCGCCACATTGTCGACCACCACGTCGAGGCTGTTCTCGCCGAGTGCTGCAGCCGTATCCTCGGACCGCTCGATCACCCGGTCGGCCCCCAGGGCCCCGACCGCCGTCATCTTCGCGCGGGCAGCGACCGCCGTCACGATCGCTCCCCGCCGCTTGGCAAGCTGCACGGCGGCCGAGCCGACGCCGCCCGACGCCCCCGTCACCAGCACCTGCTCACCCTGCCCGACCCGCGCCCGGTGCAGCATGTTCTCGGCCGTGCCATAGGCGCACGGGATGGTGCCGAGCTCGGCATCGCTCCAGCTGCAATCGACCGCGAACACCTCGGACGCGGGCACCTTGACGTACTGGGCGAAAGCACCGTCGAAATCGGACGCCATCCAGACGTTCTCGAGCGAGGCGAAACCCTGCGCGCGCATGCAGGGGCGAACCAGCACGCGCCGGCCGATCAAACCCTGATCGCCTCCCGGCCCGACCGCCTCGACCCGGCCGCAGCAGTCGGTCCCCTGGATGAAGGGGAAAGGGGTAGCCTCGTTCCAGCCCCCGTCGGCCTTCGGAGAGGCGCTCTCCTCCTCGGCGACAGCGGCTTCGAGCGTGCCGGCCTTGACCGAGGACGAGTACCAACCGATGCGGGTGTTGATCTCGGTATTGTTGACACCGGCTGCCAGCACCTCGAGCAGCACCTCGCCCGGCCCCAGCTCGGGGACCGGTACGCGCCGGATCTCGAGCCGATCGTAGCCGCCATTGCCGGTGGTGACGACCGCCAGCATGGTGCGCATGCCCGGCTTCACCTCGAAGCGGCCGGCCCGCGGGGCTGTCAGTTGGCCCAGATGCATGGGATTTCCCTCCATTGGCGCAACCGTACACCTCCACCCACGTCCCGTCCCATCGATGGAAGGTTGCCTGATCGCCACATTCCACAACGACAACTCCCGAACACTCGCAATCAGTTTGCCATGGGAGGGCCTCGCACCGATCATCACAAAAGGCATTCGAATTGATTCGAGGATAATAAATGAGCAGCATGCTTGCCTTTACAACAATCCTCGGTACGTGTACGGCTGGAATTCTCCAGATGTCGTGGTGGGCTTGCGTGGCCGGCACCTGCATGCTCGCACTGGTCTCGATGTCAAATCATGCCGTTGCTTTCCGGACCTTGGGCGGAGGTGCCTCCGCGCCCACCATCCTGGTCATGTCCTCTCTGGTCAACGCCAGCATCACATCGGCGGCGGCCCTCGCCATAGGGCGCTTGATCGGTTGGGTTTGGGGTGTGTGAGGCATGACCGAGCCAAGTCCAAGTCAGTCCTTCTCACTCGGGTCCTTCCGGGTGTCGTCGAGAAGTTCGGTAACGCGGTCCTCTGCCCGCACAACACGTTCTTCGCCGTATTCCTCGCCCCCCGGCTCTTCGGCTCGACGGTGCATGGCGATGCCTGCCATGTACTCCCTCGCCTTCGTCAGTGGGCGGCTCTGGCCCCTTAGATGGCCAACCACCGTCCTATCGCATTGAACATCGCAAAACAGCGTGTACACGCGGCCGAGCTCCCGCTTTGCCTCCTGACCGGATATCAGCGGTTGAAGCAGGACGCGGGCATCATTCAGCCGGTCCCGTGCATCAACCAGGTCTGTCCCGTCGCTTCGCTTCCGGAGAAGTTCGGCCTCCCGGCGTAGGGCTCTTGCTTCTTCGATCGCAGCCGATGTACGACGCGCAGCCTGCTGCATTTCCTTAAGTATATCCAATTCATTTACTTGATCATTCAACAGTCTTGCCCACCCAGCTGCGATATCTCGAGATAACGTGTCATTGATGTCTACTGCCGTAGCGGCAACGAATTCTTTGAAAGCAACATTTTTGTTGTCACCGGTCGCGAGTTGATAGCCTCGTATGATGTGCGCCGTTATTTGTTGTTTCTGGGCCTCTTTTAGCGCCGCCGAAAGCGCCGATGCTTGCCGCTCTAGGTGCTTGGAACTTGCAGCCAGCACCCGGACCCCCTCCTTCTCGCTCCATGCGCTCAACCACTTTCTCACCAGAGTCATTCGGCTTATCTCGATATCTGGAATTAGAGGGCCGATACCCTGGCGTGCAAGCTCAATCTGACGTGGCTGTTGAAACGTAATTTGGTCCAACAATGAATTCTTGAGGTCTTCCAATCGTCTTGGCAAATTTATTTCTGCGAAGTGCCAGCCAGCGGCCAACGCAATAGCCGCGCTAATTGTACTCACTACAATCCCTATCACCCATGATATGAATC
>JANNSW010000360.1:0-19276 GCA_031403055.1 Hyphomicrobiaceae bacterium
CTCAAGTTCGTCTTCAAGGAATTCCCGATCTTCGGCAAGGATTCCGAAGCAGCGGCCCGCATCGCCATCGCCGCCAAGGCGCAGGGTAAATACTGGGAGATGCACCAGGCGATGTTTGCCTCGGACGGCAAATTGAACGAGGCGAGCGCACTCGCCATTGCCGAGAAGACCGGTCTCGACATGACTAGGCTCAAGGTCGACATGGCCTCGGCCGCGACCGAGAAGGAGATCGCCGACGTGCGCGCGCTCGCCGAGAAGATGGGCATCCAGGGGACGCCGCACTTCTTCATCGGCGACAAGGTGATCCCCGGCGCTCCCGAGGACCTCTACGACCAGTTGACGGCCCACATCGGCGACGTGCGCAAGAACGGCTGCTCCGTTTGCTGACGAGGCCAGAATCCGTTGCGCCGACCTTGGGGAGAGCAACGCCGGGTCGGTTGCAACGGAGCAGCTTGGCGGCGGGTCAGCCCATACACTGTTGGGCCATCGCTCGAGGAGTGCTATGAAGGCGCATCCCCACCAGACCGTCGCGGCGACCGCGTGAGCGGATCGTGCGGCCCGTAGCCTCCGTTTCCCAGAGTACGCCATGGCAAAGCCGATCTACGTGCTGAACGGCCCCAACCTCAATCTGCTCGGCCGCCGCGAGCCGGAGATCTATGGCCGCGAGACCCTCGCCGACGTGGAGCAGCGCGTGCTGGCACGAGCGAAATTGCACGGCCTCGACGTCGCGTTCCGCCAGACCAACAGCGAAGGCACGCTGGTCGACTGGATCCAGGAAGCCCGCGAGCAGGCGAGCGGCATCGCGCTCAACGCCGGCGCCTATACGCATACCTCGGTCGCGATCCTGGACGCCCTGGCCGCCACGCCGCTGCCGGTGATCGAGGTGCATCTCTCGAACATTTTCAAGCGCGAATCGTTCCGCCACCTCTCCTATGTGTCGCTGGCGTCAACCGGTATCATCTGTGGATTGGGCGCTCTGGGATACGAGCTAGCAGTCGACGCGCTTGCCAGTCTCGTCAAGAATGCCAAGAGTTAGCAGGAAAGAGGCGACGTGGCGCGGCATCAGCCAATGAAACAAGACACCGACGACGGTCAGCCGGTCGAGAAGGCTGGTATCGAGAAGGATCTGATCCGGGAGCTTGCGGCATTGCTGCAGGAAACCGGCCTCAGTGAGATCGAGTACGAGCGCAAGGGGCTGCGGCTCCGGGTGGCGCGCACGCTGATCGCAAGCGCGGGCCTGGCGCCTCAGGTTGCTGGGCACGCCGCACCGGGCACACGCTCCGCCGCTGGCGGCGGCCCCGGCAAGGGAGGCGAGGCTGCCGATCACCCCGGCGCCGTCAAATCGCCGATGGTGGGCACGGCCTACCGCTCGCCCGAGCCCGGAACGCCAGCTTTCATCGAGGTCGGCGCCAAGGTCACCCAGGGCCAGACGCTGCTGATCATCGAGGCCATGAAGACGATGAACCAGATCGGCGCCCCCAGAGCGGGTACGGTCATTGCGGTGCTGGTCGAGAACGGACAGCCTGTCGAGTTCGGCGAGCCGCTCGTGATCATAGAATAGAGGAAGGATGAGGCCGTGGGCAGTAGGCAGTAGGCAGTGGAAAACGAATAGCTCCCGACTGCCGACTGCCGACTGCCTGCTGCCCTTTTGCAACGATGTTCGATAAGATCCTCATCGCCAATCGCGGCGAGATCGCGCTCAGAATCCAGCGCGCCTGCAAGGAGCTCGGCATCGCCACGGTCGCCGTGCATTCGACCGCGGACGCCGACGCCATGCACGTCCGGCTCGCCGACGAGAGCGTCTGCATCGGCCCTCCCGCGGCGCGCGACAGCTACCTCAACATCCCCGCGATCATCACCGCCTGCGAGATCACCGGCGCGGACGCCGTGCACCCGGGCTACGGGTTCTTGTCGGAGAACGCGCGCTTTGCGGAGATCCTGGAGGAGCACAAGCTCACCTTCATCGGCCCCACCTCCGAGCACATCCGCATCATGGGCGACAAGATCGCCGCCAAGGAGACGGCAAAAAAACTCGGAATTCCCGTCGTGCCGGGCTCGGATGGCGGCGTCGGCAGCGATGCGGACGCGCTCGTGATCGCCAACGAGATCGGCTTTCCGGTGCTGGTGAAGGCGGCAGCGGGCGGCGGCGGGCGCGGCATGAAGGTCGCGCAGACGCCGGGCGACCTCTCGATGGCGCTGTCGACGGCACGCGCCGAAGCCCAGGCCGCCTTCGGCGACGATGCCGTCTACCTCGAAAAATACCTGCAGAAGCCGCGCCACATCGAGATCCAGGTGCTCGGCGACGGCAGGGGCAATGCCGTCCACCTGGGCGAGCGCGACTGCTCGCTGCAGCGCCGCCACCAGAAGGTGTGGGAGGAGGCGCCCTCGCCCGCGCTCAATGCCGAGCAGCGCACCCGCATCGGCGAGGTCGTCGCCAAGGCCATGCGCAAGCTCAAGTACCGCGGCGTCGGCACGGTCGAGTTCCTCTACGAGGACGGCGAGTTCTTCTTCATCGAGATGAACACGCGCCTCCAGGTCGAGCACCCGGTGACGGAGGCGATCACCGGGCTCGATCTGGTGATCGAGCAGATCCGCATCGCGAGCGGCGCGCCCCTCTCCTACCGCCAGCAGGACATCACCTTCTCGGGCCACGCGATCGAGTGCCGGGTCTGCGCCGAGAACCCGCGCACGTTCCGCCCCTCGCCCGGCCGCATCAGCTATTTCCATCCCCCCGGCGGGCTCGGCGTGCGCGTCGATTCGGGCGTCTACCAGGGCTATGTGATCCCGCCCTACTACGACAGCCTGATCGGCAAGCTGATCGTGCACGGGAAAAACCGCAACGAATGCATGATGCGGTTGCGGCGCGCCTTGAACGAGTTCGTCATCGACGGCATCGAGACCACCATCCCGCTCTTTGCCGACCTCATCACCAATCCCGACATAGCGAACGGCGTCTACGACATCCACTGGCTGGAGAAGTACCTGGCGAAGGGGTAGGGGCTTGACGGGGCTGCAGGCCCTGGATTCGATGGCTGCGCCTTTGGGGGTGAAGCACTCTGGCAAACTCCGCGCCTCGGGCTGCAAGCTTTAATCGCGCTTGTCCACACCCCCGCGCCCCTCTAGCATGCGTAACCGAACCGCGCCGAGGGATGATCGCGCATGCAGAAGCCGAGTGCGACCCTGCCGAGCTGGCGCGAGCGGCTGATCGAGCTGCCGCGCTACCCCAAGCGGGCACTGCTGGTCGCCAACGACTTCCTGATCCTCTCGCTATCGTTATGGGCCGGATTCTCGCTGCGCCTGTCCGAGATCTATGTGCCGCCGACGCTCGAGTTCGCCGCAGTGCTGCTCGCCGCACCCGCCATCGGGATCTGCACCTTCTACCGGATGGGCCTCTATCGCCTCGTCACGCGCTATATCGGCCCCCAGGGCGCGACCCGGATCTTCCTCGCGGTCGGGCTCGCGGTCGTGATCTGGTCGCTGATCGTCGTGATGTCGGGCGTCAAAGGCGTGCTGCCGCGCTCGGCGATCATCATCTATGCCGTGTTGTCGGCGGCCCTGGTCTGGGCGAGCCGGCAGGTTGCCGGCTTCGTGCTGAGCGGGGTGCCCTATGCGACGCCCGCCCGGTTCGACTCGAAGCGCCGCAACGTGTTGATCTATGGGGCGGGCACGACCGGAGTGCAGCTGGTGCAGGCGCTCCGGCTCAGCGCCCACTATCGCCCGATCGGCTTCATCGACGAGAACCGCACCCTGTGGGGGCAGATGGTGGCCGGCCTCAAGGTCTACCGGCCGCTCAAAATCGGCAAGCTCGTCCAGCGCGAGCGGGTGGACGAGATCATCCTCGCCATCCCGGAGGCCACGCGCCGCCGCCGCCGCACCATCCTGAAGCGGCTGGAGGTCTATGGCACGGCCGTCAAGACGCTGCCGGCGATCGCCGACATCGCGACCGGCCGGGTCGAGGTCAGCGATCTGCGCGAGATCACGGGCGATGATCTGCTCGGGCGCGATGCCGTGCCGCCCGATCCGGTGCTGCTCGAGCGCAATCTGAAGGGCAAATCGGTGCTGGTGACAGGTGCGGGCGGCTCGATCGGCTCGGAGCTGACACGCCAGATCCTCAAGCGCATGCCCCGCCGACTGGTGCTGCTCGACGTGTCGGAAGCCGCACTCTACCAGATCGAGGCCGAGCTGATCGACGCGCTCGCGGCGCTGCCCAAAAGCGGCAAGCCGGCCCCCCAGATCATCGCGGTGCTCGGCTCGGTGCTGGACGAGGCCCTGATGCGCCGTACCATCGCCGATCACGCCATCGAGACCGTGTTCCATGCGGCCGCCTACAAGCACGTGCCGATGGTCGAGCACAATCCGGTGGTGGGCATCCGCAACAACACGTTCGGCACCCGCATTGCCGCCGAGGCCGCTCGCGATCTCGGTGTCGAGCGGTTCGTGCTGGTCTCCACCGACAAAGCCGTGCACCCGACCAACATCATGGGAGCGTCCAAACGGCTCGCCGAGCTGGTGCTGCAGGCGCTCGCCGTCGAGCCGGGCACGAAAACCGTGTTCACCATGGTGCGCTTCGGCAATGTGCTCGATAGCTCCGGCAGCGTCGTCAAGCTGTTCCGCCGGCAGATCCAGGAGGGCGGGCCGGTGACGGTCACCCATCCCGACGTCATGCGCTATTTCATGTCGATCCCCGAGGCCGCCGAGCTGGTGATTCAGGCGGGCGCCATGGGCAAGGGTGGGGAGGTGTTCGTGCTCGACATGGCCGAGCCGGTCAAGATCGACGACCTCGCCCGCTCGATGATCCGCCTGATGGGGCTCGAGGTCAAGGACGAGGCCAACCCCAAGGGCGACATCGCCATCAAGTACACCGGCCTCAGGCATGGCGAGAAGCTCGCCGAAGAGCTGCTGATCGGCGAGAACACCACCACCACGCCGCACCCGCGCATCATGCGGAGTTGGGAGCCGGCCAAGACCATGGTCGAGGTGGAGCGCGAGCTGGAGGCGTTGCAAGCGGCCCTGACGCTAGGCCACATCGAGGCGATCCACGCTGTCCTCAGCCGCACCGTCGAGGGCTACACGCCCGAGACCCGTCATCTGCCGGTAAAGGCCGATGCGCTGGCAGACGACCAGAACCGCCGCATGCTGCACTGAGCGTCCAGTGGAGCGAATTCGACATTCGAGTGCCGGTTGCCGCTAGTGTTCTGGCACAATCAAAAAGTACCCGCTTCCCCGGCCGACCAAAGGTCGAGCCGGGGTCCAGGAGTCCGGCGGCACGGCCTTGCCATTGGCCCCTGGATCCCGGATCGCCGCCTGCGGCGGCGTCCGGGAAGACGGGTACCAAATGAATTCGTCGGGACACTAGGCTCGTGCTCAAATGTCCAATTAAAAAGCTCCACTGGAATCATAAAGTTGCTAGTGGTCCTGATAAATCCGACATTTGCTCGGAGGCGTGCTGCGAGCGGATGCAAATGTCGGATTTGGACCACTAGCGATGCCACCCCGATCGAAACGCGTTGCGATCGTTGCGTCCTACGCGCCTTCGCTCCTCAATTTCCGCGGCGACCTGATCGCCGAGATCCGCCGCCGTGGCCACGAGGTGCTCGCGCTCGCGCCCGATCACGATGGGGCATCCACGGCGGCGCTCGCCCGGCTGGGGGTCGTGGCCGCGAGCTATCCGCTGCAGCGCACCGGGCTCAATCCCCTCTTCGACCTGAAATCCGTTCGAGCACTGAAGCGGATCTTCGAGCGCTTCGAGCCGGACGTGGTGACGGGCTATACGCCCAAGGCCGCGATCTACAGCTCGATCGCGGCGGGCAAGGTGGGTGTGGCGCGCATCGTGCCGATGCTGACGGGCCTCGGCTACGCCTTTCAGGCGAGCGGCGGGCTGAAGGTGAGAGCGGTGCGGCTCGCCACCACCTGGCTCTACCGGCTGGCCTTCCGGGCAAGTCACGCCGCGATCTTCCACAACCACGACGACCGGCAGGATCTGGAGCGGCTCGGCCTGATCCCCGCTCGGGTCGAGCGGCATGTGGTCGGCGGATCGGGGGTCGATCTGACAGCCTTTGGCGAGGCACCGCTGCCGCCGCTGTCGGGCGGCATCACCTTTTTGATGATCGCGCGGCTGGTGCGCTACAAGGGGATCGCGGAGTATTGCGAGGCGGCCGCAGCCGTGCGGGCGCGCAGCGGGACGGCACGCTTCCGCCTGATTGGCCCGCCCGAGCAGGGCCCAGCAGGCTTCCCGCTCGCCGAGATCGAGCGCCATGCGGGCACGGTCGAGTATCTGGGGCCGCGCAGCGACATCCGTGAGCAGCTCGCCGAGTGCCATGTCTACGTGCTGCCCTCATATCGCGAGGGCATGCCGCGCACGGTACTGGAAGCGATGGCGGTCGGTCGCCCGATCATCACGACCGACACCAATGGTTGCCGTGACACCGTCGATCAACCGGCAACCGGCCTGCTGGTACCGGTCGGCGATGCCGTCAAGCTCGCGGAAGCGATGGAGTTCTTCCTGAAGCGGCCGGATCTGATCCCCGCCATGGCGCGTGCGAGCCGCAGGAAGGTGGAGCAGCAGTTCGACGTCCGCCTCGTCACCGAGCGGACGCTCGCCGCGCTCGGGCTTTGAGTTTGCCCCCCCATCCGGCGCTGGCGCGCCACCTACTCCCGCGAAGGGGGAGAAGGAAAACAAAGTGCCTGCCCGCAACCATCACTTGACCTCGAACTTGATCGCGGTGCGGGCGAGCACGTCACCCTTGGCCGAGACCTTGCCAGTTGCCGCGGCTTCCTCGGTCGCCGTCTTCTCGCCCGACTTCTTCTTGGGCTTGCCGCCAGCAGCCTGCTCGACCTCGATCTTGCGGGTGACGAACGAGCGATACTCGCCCAGCTCGGTCAGCTGCTGCTTGTTGAAATCGTGCTTGATGCCGTCGACTTCCTTGCCCGATGCGTTGCAGGCGGCAATCACCGCTTCCGTCCCCTTGTCCTTCAGGCGGAACTGGAAAGGCGCGCCGGCGCCTGGGAATTTCAGCTCCTCGCCGGCCTTGATCAGGTTCTTGCGCTGGAAGTCGTTGGGGAAGATCACCGTACCCTGGCCAGCCGCATCGACGTTGATGAGGGTGAGGTTGCAGTCCTTTTTGGTCGAGACCGTGAAGACCGCGAGGTCGCCCACCTTGTAAGCCGACTTGTCGGAGAAAAGTGCCAGCTCGAAATCCCGCGAGAGCGCGGAATCCTCGCTCTTGGCGCCGATCGTCTCGGCCTTGCCGACACCTTGGGCCACGGCGAACGTGTCGTCGGTGACTTTGGCCAACAGCTCCTTGAACGCGACCTCGAAGGTGTCGCGCGGCACCGTGCCCTGCTCGAGCCGGCGCTGCAGGCGGAAGATCTCGCCGCCCGCGCCCGCCAGACGAGCGACGAAATCCTCGCCCGTGATCCCGAACTCGGCGGCGGCGAACGCCAGATTGACGTCCTTCTCGTACTGCTTGGAAAGCGCATTGATCATCTCGACGCCGCCGATCTTGGCATCGGGCTCGAGCCCGGCTTGCTGCAGAGCGTCGCGGAAGCGCTTGGTGTCCTGGTCGATCAGCCCATCCATCTCCGCGTGCGGGGGATAGAGTGCATCGACCGCATCACGCACCGCTTTCGAAAAGGTCCGGTCAGCCGCCACGTGGGCGCGGATCTCGTCCTTGGCCTTGCGGAAACCCTGGTCGTGGCAGCCCATGCACGAGATGCCGTTGGTCACCGACAGGTCCTTCTGCGTGGTGTCCTGGACAATGTTGGTCGGCCCGGTGTCGAGCCGATCGCCCTTCGCCGTGCTCAGGTAGTAGGCGTTGAAGCCGTTGGGGAGCGAATAGATGCTCTCGCCACCATCGTGCTGGAAGGCATTGTCGCCGTCAGGGCCGAGCGGGTGCTCGAACAGGCTCTGGCGGTTCTGGTTGCCGGCAAAATCGTAGGAGGTCCACAGCACTCCGGTCTTGATCGTATGGCGCTCGATCAGGCGATTGTTGCGCGAGACGCCCGAGATCTGGAAGCCCGCGCGCCTGGCGAGAAACTTCTTCAGGTTTTCCTCGATCGAGAGCTCGAGCGACTTCTGCAGCTCGCCGAACGATTTCGGCAGGCCGAGCAGGTCATGATAGAGGGGCGGGCGCGCGGCCGCGAAAGCGAGCCAGTCGCCGCGCACGAAGGGAAGCTCGGTCTTGGTCGCGCTCGCAACGAAATCGAACAGCTCGACGTCGGGCTTGGCGGCATAGGGATAGACCGCCAGCAGCTTCTCCCATTTGAGCGCATCCCAAGCCAGATCGTCGAGGTGGAAGCGGATGATCGTTTGCTCCTTGTCGACCGTTGCCAGCCGCAGCGCGTCGGAGTTGTTCGAGAGGCTGTTGAGCAGCTTGATCACCGCCTGGCGATCGACCGCGAGCTGGTCGTCGCTGATGCAGGCGTTGTAGAGGTTGGCGAGCGTGACGTAGCGCAGCCCCGCGATGCGATGATCGGGCTGAGCCTGCAGGTCGGCGGCGACGGCGTTGACGATCTGCCCGTTGCCGATGGTGGTGCGGCTCCCACAGGCGGCCGTCTGCGTCGCGCCCAGCGAAGCGATCCAATCCCGGATGGCGCTCACCTCGTCCGCGCTCGGCTCGGCACCGGTGAACTCATAGTAGGTGTCGTAGGGCATTTCCTTCTTCACGATCTGCTTGTAGAGGCGTGAGGCATCCGGATTGCCGGGCTGTATGAGGTTCGGGTCGGCCGCGATCTCGTCGAGATGCAGGATGTTGCCGAAGTTCTTGGCGGGCCGCAGCCGGTTGAGGCGGCCGTCCTGGTGGCAGCGAGAGCAGTTTTTCTCGAGCGCCTGGAACGCCTTCAGCGCGACCGGATTGGCCGGCAACGGGATCGCCACGGGGTCGGCAGCGGCGGTTGCGGGATTGTCGGGTGTCGACCCAGCCGGAGCAGCAGTCCCGGCAGCGGGAGCGGTGGTTGCGCTGTCCGGCTGGGGCGCCGTCTCGGTTGCGGGAGCCTGCGCGGCCGCCTCGGCTGCCGGCTGCTCCTCGGCCCGCGCGCCGATTGGGGCGGGGCCAGCGCCGCACGTCAGCGCAAGCAGAAGCACGCACGCCGCCAGGCGTCGTGGAGCAAGCTCGGTGTGTCCCGGTGTCATGCGCATCTCCCAGCCCTCTCGTTTTCAGCCCGGATCGTTCTGACGCTCCGGTGCTGAATGTTGTTTGAACATGCGCTCGCGGGAACGCCTGTTACGCACGATATTTTGTTGCAAACGATATTTTCCAGAGCTTGAAATGTGCCTCCGCCGGCCTATGCACAGAAGAAACACGGTAAACGACTGCTGCATCGCCTGCGTGCCGGCTGATGCGGGCATGCCATGCGGCGCCGAAGGGCGGCCGGCTATTTCTTCTTGGGCCTCGGATTGGCAATCGCCGGCAAGGACTCGAGGTAGGTTGCGATCGCAGCGCGGTCTTCCGGCGACAACTTCGCCAAGTTCTCCTGCACGGCAACCATCGGACCGCCGAAGCTGTCGCCGTCGGGGAGGAAACCAGTTGCAAGCGACGAGGTGATATCGGTGTGGGTCCAGCTCGCGATGCCATCGGCCGCGGGCGTGATGTTAGGGATCCAATCCTTGCCTTCGGGCGCGGGGCCGCCGGCCAGGTGCTTGCTCGCATCGAACCCCCCGATCGGATTGCGCGGCGTATGGCACTCGCCGCAGTGACCGGGCCCTTCGACCAGATAGGCGCCGAGGTTCCAGTCGGTTGGCTTGGAAGGGTCGGCCGCGAAGTTCTTGCCGTCGAGGAACAGCAGCTTCCACAGCCCCAGGCCGCGCCGGAGGCGGAAGGGCAATGCCAGCTCGTGGGGCTTGCTGGGCTTTTCGACCGCAGGCAGCGTCATCAGATAGGCCTTGAGGTCGAGCACATCCTCAACCCGCATGCGCTGATATGATGTATACGGAAAGGCTGGATAGTAGTGGCTTCCCGCTGGCGACACGCCCTTCACCATGGCTGTGACGAACTCGGCGTCGCTCCAGCCGCCGATCCCAGTCCTCGGGTCGGGCGTGATGTTGGGAACATGGAAGGTGCCGAACGGCGTCACGAGGCAACGCCCGCCTGCGAGCACGAGCTTGTCCTTCGACTGGGGATCGGCGCACTTGCCCGATAGCGGCTCCCCATGGCAGGACGAGCAGCCGCCCGCGTAGAAGATCCGCTCGCCCTTGACGGGATCGGCCTTGTAGCTCGGCAAGGCCGCTGCTTCGATCGTCCGCGGCACGGTGAGGAGATAGAAGCCGGCGAAGCCCCCGAGTGCGAGTGCGCCGAGAACGATCAGAAGTCGGCGCATCGGGTGCCTCCAGCTATGGGGTGTCGGTCGCGGAGCCGACTATGCGCGATTGGGCAGCGCGATGCCACCTCCACGCCGGACAAACAACCGGTCTTCAACCATGACGCGACCTTGCGCATTGCCCCAGCATCCGACCCGTGGCATCAGACGCCGATGGATCCTGACACTGATTTCATGACGCGCGGCGAGCGCCAACGGGCGGGCCCGGGCGGCCCCTGCCGCAATTGCGCCCGCTGGCGGCGGATCGCGCTCGGCGCGGCGCTCGTCGCCGGATTGCTGTGGGCGATCGATACCGTGGTGATGAGCTTGTGGCCGGCCCAATAGCGGGCGTGCTCACGACAGCGGGCTCAGGATCTCGCGGATGAGCTTCTGGCGGATCGCGTCGCGGTAGTCGGCGAAATCGCGGGCGGCCATGACGAAGCTCGCAGGCCCGCCGATCACATAGCCTTCGTAGTAGCGATCGAGGCTCGGCACGTCGCTCAGGATGGCGAGGCCGTTGATGACGATGCCCTGGCCGACCGCCCGGTCCCGCGCCTCCTCGGGCGGGCGGCCATCGCTGTTCTGGCCGTCGCCCGAAACGTCGATGACATGGCGCGGGCTGCGAAACGGGCTCAGCGCGAGTTGGGCAACTGCGAAATCGATG
This sequence comes from Hyphomicrobiaceae bacterium, assembly GCA_031403055.1. GTDB lineage: Bacteria > Pseudomonadota > Alphaproteobacteria > Rhizobiales > Hyphomicrobiaceae > JANNSW01. Next base: position 10,958 of record JANNSW010000360.1, read on the forward strand.
GCGCCGCTGATCGAGGTTCCGCCATTGATCTCGCCACGGTTGCTGGCCGCGATTTCGCGGCCGAAGGCGAGCGCGTCGGCTTCGGTCTCGATCAGACGCCATGGGGTCGCTGCCCGCTGCACCGTGGCGCCGGCCCATTGCACGACCAGCACCGCGATCCGCTTGCCCGGACCACTTTTAATCGCATCGAGCACTTCCGGGCTCATGAAGGATTGAGCGATGCCATCGGTCTGATGCCGGAACTCCCAGCTCATGACGCTGTCGGAGCAATCGATCGCCAGCACCAGCAGCAGATCGACCGCTGGACGCTGCTGCGAGCGCACAGCCGAGATGGGCACGAGCAGCATCACCCAGACAACACCAGCAACCAGCAACCATCGGGTGCTTGCCATCACTGCGACCACCTGCTCCCTGCCTCGAGGTCCGCCGTCAGGCCGTTGACTTGCTGCCCAAGTGGGACGCGCCTAATGTCGGTTTCCACGTAGCCGAGTGAGTAAGGGGGAGCCTAGCATGGCCGTCGATCCTCGTACATTGCCTGGCATGTCCGTGGTCCTGAGTGCGGACGGCGACCAGGCCCCGGGCGACATCACGCAGTTCGCCCCTGTCGCGCTCGAGTCCGTGGGTCCCTCGAGCGAGGAGGAGGACGATTATCGCCCGGAGATCTTCGAGCGGATCGAGGAGGGACCGGCACTCGAAGCCTTGGCCGGCTGGGCCAAGGACCGCGCCTCCCCCTGCTACAACCACCTGCTCGCGGAGGGCACGGAGAAGGTCGAGTGCGCGGAATCCTTCGAGCTCGGCCGCGCGGAGATCGAGCTCCTGATCGCGGCGAACCGCTACAAGCCGGTCGGTGCCTTGGACACGATTGCCTTCGGGCTCCGCGGTGCAACGCTGCGTGACGATGAGAAGTACGAGCAGGTCGACCGGCTGCCGCTCAAGGACGCGCGTCCGAACCACGTCAATTATTGCTGTGTCATCGGCTTCTACTTCCACAATACCAGGAAATTCTCAGCATATACGGCTTCCACAGTGCCGTGGCACGGGTACATGGCCGGGAACCCGAACAAGTTCAACATCCTGCCGACCGGGTGCTACATCTACAAGAAAGGAGCGCATTGCCCGAAAGACAGGTCGAGGTGGGTCGAGCCTGCACTCCGGCTGAGCGATGCCAACGGCTCGCAAAGTGGTGAGACGACCGTGCTGCGCACGTTCGATGATCAGATGTTCGACCTGACAGACAGATGGACCGTGTCGGAGCCGAGCGACAACATCCACTGCGGCTATTCGAGCAGTAAGTTCTCCTCGGCCGGCTGCCAGGTGGTGAAGGGCGGCATGCACGACGGCCTCTGGGCCGATTTCCAGCGTACGCTCGTGAACCTGCCCAGCAACGCCCGCGTCGATTACCTGCTGTTCACAGGCGCCGAGGCCTCGATCGCGGCGGCGCTCGTGAAGGCAGGCAAGGGCGCCGGCGACCCCGCCGTCGAGAAGGCCCTGGGGCGGCTTCGTGCCGGCTCCGAGGGTGAGAGCGTCAACGCGTTGCAGGCCGTGCTCGGCATCGCGCCGCCGACCGGCTATTTCGGCGCGAAGATGAAGAAGCTCCTGACGGAATTCCAGCGCGCGAAAGGGATCCCCGCGGACGGCATCTATTCGCCCGCCATGGAGGCAAAGCTCGGACTCTCGATCCTCTCGGCGAAAGCGGTCACGCCGCCGCAGCAGCCCCGGCAACCGCCGCCCGTTGAGCCGAAGACGAGCGCGTTCGTCCCTGCTGCCGGCGGCACGCGCGGCACTGCGACCGTATCCGCACACGCGCCACCGCAGGCAACTGCCGCGACCCCGGCTCCGGTCGATCAGAGCGCGGTCGCATCGGTCTTTCAGACGACGGCGATCGCGGCTGCCACAGCGGCCGTTGCCGCGCGTGGCACGACCACCGCCGATCCCGCCGTCGTGTCCGTGTATCAGCCGCCGATCCCTATCCCTGGAGCGTCCCTGCGCCCGAAGGAACCTGCATCCGCGCAATTCGATCCGAGCATCGCGGTCCCTTCGGCCTATCAGCCCAAACCAGTGGCGCCGGCGACCGCTCCCCAGCCTGCGCCCACGGGCCAGCCGGCTGCTGGGGGACGGAAGCCGGCGATCCTGCTGACGATGGAAACGCTGGCGCGCTTCGCGCCCAAGGCAAACTCCGACTATGCCGCAGCACTGGTTGAACAGGGCAATCACATCCTCAGCCAGTATGGGATCAACGCCAATTCGCGTCGCTTCTGCCATTTCATGGCGCAGGTCGCGCACGAGAGTGGTGGCTTCACGATCCGCGAGGAAAACCTCAGCTACTCCGCCAAGCGGATGACCGAGGTCTGGCCGGGGCGCTACCCGACAATCGCGGCGGCGGCGCCCTACGCCAAGAACCCGGAGGCGCTCGCCAATCACACCTATGGCGGGCGGATGGGCAACAACAGGACCGGCGACGGCTGGCGCTACCGGGGGCGCGGGCTGATGCAGGTCACGGGCAAGAACGAGTACCGGCGCATCGGCAAGCTGATCGGCGTCGACCTCGAGGGCAATCCCGACCTGGCGCTCGACGGCATCGTGGCGGTCAAGGCCGCGGCGGCGATCTTCATGGATTATGGCTGCTGTGCTCTCGCGGACAAGGACGACATTCGCGGCATCACCAAACGGATCAATGGCGGCTACACTGGCCTTGCAGACCGCGAGAAGAGATATGCAGCCGCGCGCGGCGTCTGGCAGGCAGGGCCGGGGCTCGAGAGCCTCGGTGAGCCGGAGCTCGAAGGCACGCCCGAATCCGCTGAGCCGGCTGGTGATCCAGCCGCGTGGCAGTCAATCCGGCGCCGCGGGCGGGCGTTGTGGATGCTGGGCCTCATCCTCTTTCTCGCCTCGCTCGCCATCCTCGCCTTGCGTGCCCTCGAAGGGAGCCTCGCGATCCCGGAGGATTTTGGCGATCTGGTCGCGATCGGCTTTCCGCTACTCGCCCTCATCGTCTCGATCGCGAGCATGGTGCTCGGGAGCGGGATCGCGCGGGCGAGCCGACACGCGAGTGCCGCGCTTGAAGCGATCGGGGACAGGTTCGACGGACCTATCCGTGCTGGCCCCAACCTCGACGACGATTGACAGAGGCAGCAGCTGCTATGACCGGAGGTCCGCCGTCAGGCCCCCCGGTTCTTGATCAGGTCCTGGACGACGGACGGGTCGGCGAGCGTCGAGGTATCGCCCAGGCTGGCGAACTCGTTCTCGGCGATCTTGCGCAGGATCCGGCGCATGATTTTGCCCGAGCGGGTTTTCGGCAAGCCCGGCGCCCACTGGATCATGTCGGGGGAGGCGATCGGCCCGATCTCCTTCCTGACCCAATTCTTCAGCTCGGCCTTCAGTGCGTCGGTGCCGGTCTCGCCCGCCTTCAGCGTCACATAGCAATAGATGCCCTGGCCCTTGATGTCGTGGGGATAGCCGACGACGGCGGCTTCGGCGACCTTCTGGTGGGAGACGAGTGCGCTCTCGACCTCGGCGGTGCCCAGCCGGTGACCCGAGACGTTGATCACGTCGTCGACCCGGCCGGTGATCCAGTAGTAGCCGTCGGCATCGCGCCGGCAGCCGTCACCGGTGAAGTAGGTGCCGGGATAGGCGGAGAAATAGGTCTGCACGAAGCGCTCGTGATCGCGGTAGACGGTGCGCATCTGTCCCGGCCAGGAGTCCAGAATGACCAGATTGCCGGCGGCCGGTCCCTCGAGCCGCGTGCCCTTGTCGTCGACGAGGGCCGGCTGGATGCCGAAAAAGGGCCGCGTCGCCGAGCCCGGTTTCAGGCGGGTCGCACCCGGCAGCGGCGTGATCAGGATGCCGCCGGTCTCGGTCTGCCACCAGGTGTCGACGATCGGGCAGCGGCTGTCACCGACCGTGCGGTGATACCACTCCCAGGCCTCCGGGTTGATCGGCTCGCCGACCGAGCCGAGCAGGCGCAGCGAGGAACGGTCGGTACGCTTCACGAAGTCGTCGCCCTCGCGCATCAGCGCCCGGATCGCGGTCGGCGCGGTGTAGAAGATGTTGACCTTCCATTTGTCGATCACGTGCCAGAAGCGCGATGGCGTCGGGTAGTTCGGCACGCCTTCGAACATCAGCGTGGTCGCGCCGTTGGAGAGCGGCCCGTAGAGGATGTAGCTGTGCCCCGTCACCCAGCCCACGTCGGCGGTGCACCAGTAGATGTCATTGTCGTGATAGTCGAACACGTACTGGTGGGTCATCGAGGCAAACACCAGGTAGCCGCCGGTCGTGTGCAAGACACCCTTGGGCTTGCCGGTCGAGCCGGAGGTATAGAGGATGAAGAGTGGATCTTCCGCACTCATCTCCGCGGGCGGGCAATCCGCCGAGACCTTCGTCAGCTCCTCGTGCAGCCACACGTCGCGGCCGGGGTTGAAGGCGACCTTGCCGCCGGTGTGGCGGACGACCAGCACCTTCTCGCCGCCCGGGCATTTTTCGAGCGCGGCGTCGGTGTTGGCCTTCAGGGGGATCGGCTTGCCGCCGCGCACGCCCTCGTCGGCGGTGATGACGAACCTCGATTCCGCATCGATGATCCGCCCGGCGAGGCTGTCGGGCGAGAAGCCGCCGAATACGACCGAATGCACCGCGCCGATGCGCGCGCAGGCGAGCATGGCGTAGGCGGCTTCCGGGATCATCGGCAGGTAGATGGTGACGCGGTCGCCCTTGCCGACGCCGTTCGCCTTCAAGACGTTCGCCAGCTTGCAGACCCGCTCGTGCAACTGCCGGTAGGTGATCTTCTCGTCGACGGTCGGGTCATCGCCCTCCCAGATGATGGCGATCTGATCGCCGCGGCTCGCAAGATGCCGGTCGATGCAGTTGACGGAGACGTTGAGGGTGCCGTCCTCGTACCATTTGATCGAGACGTTGCCGGGGGCAAAGCTCGCGTTCTTCACGCGCGAGTAGGGCTTCAACCAATCGATGCGCTTGCCGTGCTCGCCCCAGAAGCCGACCGGGTCGGAGAGCGAGCGCTTGTACATGGCGAGGTAGGTCGCGTCGTCGACCCAGGCCCGGCTCGCCCACTCGTTGGGAACCTCGTAGATCTTCTCCGTGCTCATGGCGCGCTCTCCTCCCTGGGATCCCTTTGGTTGGGAGCATTATGGTTGGGCCTGAGCAAGCGGGCAACCGGATCGTTGGTCGGCTGCGGGGCGCGCGATCAGTGGCGGTGGGGGCAGGCTGCGCGGATTTGCCGGGCTCGACCGACGCAGACGCGGGGGGAACCTTGCGGTCGAACCGCGCGCGCGGCAAAGTCGTGATCGATCCGGAACGGACGAAATTGCCGCCTCACAATGGCTACGGGGGCCCCGGCATGGGTGCCATACTTTTCGGATGCCGGGCTATGCGAATGACACCGCCCATGAGTGTTGGGTCGCGCTGCGCTTGACCCAACCTACATGTTGCTGCTGCCGGTTCCAGCCGTGAGCACGACTTCGGCAGCGGGCCAAACATTTTCTAGCACAACGTGATGTGATCGGATCGTTTGGCAGCAGCCGTCCGCCGCCTCGCGCAGCGGACGGTTGCGGTGTCAGTGCATTAGTTCGCCGCAAAACAGTAGAGCAGCCCGGCGCCGCCCGAGCTTTTCAGCTGATCGGCGCTGCAGCCACGCGAGGGATGCGAGGCGTTCCACGACTTCGAGGGCGCATCGTCACGCAATCCCATGCGGTCGTGGTGGCCGACCATGGCCGACCCATCGCCGCTCTTCGTCCAATTGCCGCAGGTCATGTCCTTGTCAGCTGGCAGCGCGCGTCCATCGGCATCCGAACCGGTGAGGATGTCGTGCTGGTTGACGACGAACAGCCGGCCCGGAATGCGCCGGCCGGTTTCGGCCTGAGCCACCTCAGTATCGATTTTGTTGTTGGCGGAATGCAGATCATCGACGCTGGCCGCGATCTGCACGCCCGCCACGTTGACCCACGGGCCCTTGCCGATCCGGTCGCGCGCGTTGATTGGTGCGGCGCCATCGATGGCTTGAGCGCTGAGATAGGCACGCCAGGTCTTGGCACCAGCACCGGCCTTGGCCGCCAACGCTTGGCAATGGGCATCAGCGCCGGCGATGCCACCGAAGTCGGCACCCTTCGGTCCGCCGGTACTGGTGATGAAGAAAGTCATGTTGGGAAACTGTGGAGGCGGCTGTTGCGCCAGCAATGCCCCATTCAGAAGGAGCGGCGCGGTCGCGGCCATGGCGATGGCGAGTATGAGAGCTCGGCGTTTCATTGACATGTTGTCTCCTTGAGCGGACCCAATTGATGAGCTTTGGCCTTGTATCATGTCCCCGCGACGACCCGATGTAGGTTGGGTCAAGCCCCTTGGCGCGACCCAACGTAGCTGGCACCGCCCGTGAGTGTTGGGTCGCGCTGCGCTTGACCCAACCTACATGTTGCTGCTGCCGGTTCCAACAATCGTGGTTCAGGCGAAAAGACCGGGGCGGGCCGGGGCTACCGGCGCTGGCGCCACCACAGGCGCAACGCCTTGCAGAAGATCGGCGATCAGGCGGCCCGAGAGCGCGCCCGCAAGATTGCCGAAAAAATGTCCGAGGTTGAGCCAGAGCCCCTCGAGGCCGGGAGCTGGCCCGATCACCGGCATGCCGTCGGGGGGTTGCAGCACGATCCCGGCCCACGTCCGCTCGATCGGCAGGCGCGCGAGGCCGGGCAGGCTCTGCAACAGCACCGCGCCGGCAAGCGCCTGGCCGGCGACGGTCGGCCGGTCATCGAGGCTACCAGTCACAAAGGCGCAGCCGAATTGCACGCGTCCGTCGGGATACTGCGCCGCCTGCTCGGTGAAACCGAGCTCGGGCAGCGCGCGCTCGATCGCGTGACGGGGTACGTTGGCGCCTGCATCGAAGAAACGGAACAGAGCCTGCCCGCACAGCACCGGGCCGATCGAGAAGGGAGCCGGAGCCGTCTCCGCCGCCTCGAATTTGTAGAGCGAGGACGCGAGCCGCAATCCCACACTTTCGAGCAGCTTGGGCGAGCCAGGACCAGCGGCGACGACCGTCGCCGTCGCCTCGATCCGCTCGCCATCCGCGAGCTCCACACCCCGGCAGCGGCCGCCTTTGACGACGAGCCGCTCGACCGCCGAGCCGAGCCGGATCCCGAGACCTCGACGCTCACCGGTCTCGACCAGCACCCTCACCAGCCGGCGCGTATCCTGGTGCGCATCGAGCGGGTTCCAGACTGCGCCGCGGACGTTTTCACCCAACGCCGGACAAGCCGACCGCGCGGCCGGGCCATCCAGCAGCTCGACCGGCAAACCGGCGCGCTTGCGGTCTTCGGTGAAGGCACGCGCGACCGGTTCCACGCTCTCGTCGCGGAAGGTGATCATGCCGCCCGAGGCGCGAAAGCCAAAGCCGCCCAACTCCTCGTGCATCGTCTCGGCGAAACGGCGACCGGCAAGGGCGAATTGCATCTGGGTGCCGGCCGATTTGGTTTGCAACCACAAGAAACCTGGGTTGCGTCCGGACGCTCCGAACCCCGGCCGCACCGTCTCGATCAACTCGACCGAGTAGCCTGCGGTCGCCAGATAGTAGGCGGTTGCAGCCCCGGCGATGCCGGCACCAACGACGATGACATCGGGAGATTTGCCGGTGCCCTGCCTCACGGCTGCACCGCCGGCGGCACATCCGCCTCGAGCCGGTCGAGCAAACGCCTCAGCATGCGCTCGCAGGCCTCCACTTGCTCGAGCTCGACGAACTCGTCGGGCTTGTGGGCCTCTCCGATCGAGCCCGGACCGCAGACGACCGACGCAATGCCGGCGCGACCCTGGAACAGCCCGGCCTCGGTACCGTAGGCGACCTTCGAATGATCGTTGCGGCCGACGAGGCCCTTGACGAATGTCACCGCCGGATGCTCGGGCGGGATGTCGAGGCCGGGATACTCGTAGAGCGGCTCGAACGCGACGCCGGCTTCCGGCGCGATCGAGCGCATGTCCGGCAACAGCTCCTGCTCGGTGAAAGAGCGGATGCGGCGGACTACGGCTTCGGGGTCGACATTGGCGAGATGGCGGAACTCGAAGGTGACGCTGCAGTGCTCCGGTACGATGTTGATCGCGGTGCCGCCCTCGATCATGCCGGTCGAAAGAGTCGAGTGGGTGATGTCGAAGTCGGCGTCGAACGGGCCATCGGCGATCCATTCCCGGGCGATGCTGCGCAGGAACAGCACCAACTCGGCGGCGGCGTCGATCGGGTGCACGAATTTTTCGTCGCCATTGCAGGGCCGGCAGTGAATGTGGCAATTGCTATTATTCTTTTCGGTTTGGGAATGCTGCTGTTCGACGGCATACAGTGGC
>JANNSW010000361.1:0-8266 GCA_031403055.1 Hyphomicrobiaceae bacterium
CACGATGCATCGACGATCTGGGCGCGAGCACGTTCCTCGATCGTCGCGACATTGCGGCTGGCGATAGCTTCAAGCGGCGCATTCACGAGGAGATACCCAGGTGCAACGAGCTATTGGCGCTTTTCACCCCTTGGTCGCGGCGAAGAAGCTGGGTGAGGCACGAGATCGGGATGGCCGACATGCTCCGTAAGCGGATCGTGTGTGTCTTTTATCGCGTTGCGACTTCGGATTTCAGTTCGGACGAGGATGGACTCGGGCCACTGAATGACCTAAACATCATCGATATCAATGCGTTCGATAAGTATCTCGCAACGCTGAAGAGGCGGATGAGATAACAAATGACGAAAGTGTTCATCTCGCACAGTCACCGCGATGCCGTGGTCGCCGCTGAAATCGAGCGGGAGCTCGAGCATTGCGGTGTCGATGTGGTCAATCCAGCCTATGAGGTGCCGAGACCGGAGCTGAGCTTCAGGAATGTCGTGGAAAAGGGCATTCGACGAGCCGATGCCGTGATTGTGCTGATAGCCTCACCCGAGGCGGCGGGTCTCAGCTGGGTCGCCTATGAGATGGGCATGGCGGAAGCCATCGGCAAGCCAGTCTTGGTGCTGGCGTCCAATAGCTTTTCGCCGAGCGGTCTCCCGAGCGACTTGCTTGCGCCGATCGTCCTGAGTTTCGATCCGCGCACGCCGAAATTTGCGGTACGCGAGCTCGTCGAGCAGCTGGCAACCCAGGACCGCCGTTGTGCGGGATAGATTGATCGGACACGACATGGGCCTTTTTCGCGAGCTTTTCGCCTGGTGGACGGGCAACACCATCGGCACCCGCTTCACCATCTGGAAGCAAGGCAAGCTCGTGGGCGAGGACGAGCTCGGCAACCGCTACTTCTTGCAGCGCCGTGGCAACGGGCCGCTCGCGGTGCCCAGACGCTGGGTCGTCTACAAGGACCAGTCGGAAGCCTCCAAGGTCTCGCCCGCCTGGCATGGCTGGCTGCATCACACCATCGATCACGTGCCCGACGACGCCTATCAGGCGCGCGCCTGGGAGCGGCCCCACGAAGAGAACCCGACGGGCTCGCCCCAGGCCAAGCGCCCGGGCGGCAGCATCCTCGCGCGGGGAAAACGCCAGCCGACCGGGGGCGACTACCGGCCCTGGCGGCCGGAGTAGAGGGCGCCGATGGCATCGACGCTGCCCGAGGTGCAGACTTGGTCGGCGGAGGCCTATGACCGCAACGCCCGCTTCGTTTCGGACCTGGGCGGAGAGATCCTCGCCTGGCTCGACCCCAAATCCGGCGAGCGCATCCTCGATCTCGGCTGCGGCGATGGCGCGCTGACGCTTCGCCTGCAGGAAACGGGGGCTGACGTCGTCGGCATCGACGTGAGCGAGGACATGCGCCGCGCGGCCGCCGCCCGTGGGCTGGACGCCCGCATCGGAGACGCCCGCACGCTGCCGTTCGAGGCCGAGTTCGATGCGGTTTTCTCCAATGCCGTGCTGCACTGGGTGCGTGAGCCCGAGCGGGCGGCGGGCCGCATGCGGGCGGCCTTGAAGCCGGGCGGCCGGCTCGTCGCCGAATTCGGCGGGCACGGCAATGTGGCGGCGATCGTGACGGCGCTGCGTGCGGCTGCGAGGCTCCACGGCGGCGATTCCGATCTGGTCGCGCCCTGGTTCTATCCGACCCCCGATGAGTACCGGGCGATGCTGGAAGCCGCCGGCTTCCAGGTGGAGCGCATCGGGCTCTTTCCCAGGCCCACGCCCTTGCCGACCGGCATCGAGGGCTGGCTGATGACCTTCAGAAAACCCTTCTTCGACCAGTTCGGCCCCGAGCGCTCACAGCAAGTCCTCGCCGACGTGGTCGAGCTGCTGCGCCCCGCTCTGTGCGACACCACCGGCCGCTGGACCGCCGACTATGTGCGGTTGCGGGTGAAGGCGGTGGCCATCTGAGGCGACGCACCTTCTGCGTGGCAACTGCCTGCGGTCATCACCCTGCAATCCACCCCTTCAGCTGACGGCTTCCAGCCCCTTCCGTCGGATAATGTCGAGGAGCCGTGCCACCGGTCTCGAGGGAGCAAACTTGCCGCGCTCGAGGCGCGAGAGGTAGCCGACGGTCACGCCCAGATAGGCTGCGAGAATCGCCTGACTCACGTTCTGCTTCTCGCGCAGATCGGCGATCTCTTCGCCCGACAAGGATGGCGCTTGCGGCAAGCCGTCCTTGCCGAGCAGCCGTACCGTCAACTTCTTCAGATCGCTCTCCGGCGCAAGCCCGCCCGTCACGAAGTCGCGTGTCGTCTCGAGCAGCGCCTCCTGCTGGCGCGTCAGCTTGCCTGGTCTCTTACGTGCCACAGTCGAACTCCCGCATCCTGTCCTCGGCGATCTCGGTCACTATCGTCTTCTTGCTCGCTGCCAGCACCTGCCGGGCGCGCAACCGCCAGTCGGCGAGATCGTCCTCTCCGATGTTGTCGCGCTCGCTCTTGGCGAAGCCGTAGAGGAAGACGGTTCGCTCGCCGGAGCGAAAGGCGAAAAGCACGCGATAGCCGCCGCGCCGACCCTGACCAGCCTGGCCGACGCGGGCCTCGAAGAGCCCACCGCCCAGATCCGCTTCGACAAGACCACTCTCGGCCCGCACCACGACCTCGCAGAGCGCCGCATCGCTGATCCGCTCGCCGGTGGCGAATCTCGAGAACCACCGCGTCGCGAGAACCTGCATCGCGCCTTCCCCCACCGTAGAAACTATAGCTCTATTGGCTATAGAAGGCAAGGCGCGGTCCGGCCAAACCAAGTCGGGCAACGGGAGCAGCAAGAGGCAAGGAGGTAGAGAAGACAAGAGGTTAGGACAGCCCGGACAATAACTGAATCATTTTCGCGAGCGTTTGTGCCTCGGTGTAGGGTGCAACAGGCGCCTTCGCCGTATTGCACCTTCGGCTGGCGAAGCGATCCGGGGTGGCGCAATACGGCCTGAAGCAGGCCTATTGCGCCCTACAGGTCCCGTGCTCGACTTGACGACAAGACGGTGCGGTTGTTGTTCGCAGTGTCCTTAGGTTGACTGGAAAGAGCGCCCATGACCGTGCCTCGCGTCGCCGCCCTCGTCTTCGCGCTCGTCATCGCTGGACTGACATCGAGCGGCTCAGCCATCGCCGCCGGGCGGACAGTGCGGATCACTTTCGCCCTCGTCTCGGACCTCTACGAGATGGAGGAACGCGCTGGCCGCGGTGGCTTCGCGCGGATCGCCGCGGCCATCAAGGCCGAGCGCGCGAGCGGCCGGCGGGTGGTGGTCGCACACGCGGGCGACACGATCTCACCCTCGCTCTACTCGGGTTTCGACCAGGGGGCTCACATCATCGAGCTGACCAACCTGCTCGCCCCCGACCTGTTTGTGCCCGGCAACCACGAGTACGACTTCGGCGAGGGCGTGTTCCGCGCGCGGATGGCGCAAGCGCGGTTCCCCCTGCTCGCGGCCAACCTGCGTGACAGCGATGGCAAGCCGCTGCCCGGCATCATGGATACGACGATGATCGAGCACGAGGGCGTGCGGATCGGCGTGATCGGGCTGACGGCCGACGACTCGCCCGAGCGATCGAGCCCGGGAACGCTCCGGTTCATGGCGACCGTGCGGACCGCTCGCGACCTCGCCGCCGAGCTGAGGGCCGCTGGCGCCGATCTGGTCGTCGCGCTCGCCCATGCCGACCGCCGCACCGACCTGCGCCTCTTCTACGGCCATGACATCGACCTGCTGCTGAGCGGGGACGATCACGACCTCGCCGTGCTCTATGATGGCCGCTCCGCCCTGGTCGAAGCGATGTCGGATGGCGCGGTGCTGGCGGCGGTCGACCTCGAGATCACGCTCGAAGAGAATGGGGCCAACCGGTCGCTCTCCTGGTGGCCACGCTTTCGCATCGTCGACACCGCCGACGTGACGCCCGATCCAGTGGTTGCCGAGCGTGTCGCGGAGCTGAAGGCGGAGCTCTCCAAGGATCTCGATGTCGCGCTCGGCATCACCACGACCGCGCTCGACAGCCGCAAGTCCGAGGTCCGGGCGGGCGAGACGGCGATCGGCAATCTGTTCGCGGATGCCATGCGCGAGGCGGCCGGCGCCGAGGTCGCGGTCTTGAACGGAGGCGGCATCCGAGGCGATCGCACCTATCCGGCCGGCACGACCCTCAAGCGCCGCGACGTGCTGGGGGAGCTGCCGTTCTCCAACAAGCTCGTCAAGGTCGAGCTCAGCGGCGATCAACTGCTGCAAGCGCTCGAGAATGGCCTATGGTTCGCGGGCAAGCCCAATGGCCGCTTCCTCCAGGTCTCGGGCCTCGCCATCGTCGCCAAAGCCGATGCCGTCCCTGGCCACCGGATTGTCAGCGTCCTTATCGGCGGCCAGCCGCTCGAGCCCACGCGCAGCTATCAGGTCGCGACCAACGATTTCATCGCGGCCGGCAAGGAAGGCTTCGCCGTGTTCGAGACGGCCGAGCGCCTCATCAGCGAGACCAGCGGCCAGCTCGTCTCGAACGCCGTCATGGACTACATCCGCAAGCTGGGCCAGGTGGCGCCGGCGGTCGAGGGCCGCATCCGGATCGAGTAGCCCGTGCCAAGCGACAGCTGCCATGCCACTCAGGATGCGGCCTTGGCTGTCCCCTGATTGGCGGCGCGGGGATTGGCCTCCTCGGTGTTGTCGGGATCGAAATCGGGACCGGGATCGTCGGGAGCGTGCGCTGGCGACGATCGTACCGGCTTCCCGATTGCGGAGCTGATTGTGCCGTGCGCTGGATCGGATGCCGACTGGACCGAGCTGGCTCGCGGAGTCAGCGAGACCGACGCCTCGCGGCGCACGACCACAGCCTCCAGCTTCGCCCTCACCGCCTCGCGATCGGCTGGCACGGCCACCTGCTGTGGTATCGGCGGCGGCGCCTGCACTCTCGCCTCGCGCTCGTCGGCGGGCTCGGCATCCTCCACCTCGGGCCGGCGCGGTGAAATCCGCGGCGCCGGGCGCTCCAGGTTGTTGACAGGCTCCTCCCCCGGTCGCGGCATGGCGAGCGTGCGCAACTGCTCGAGCAATTGCGCTCCCCCGCTCGCATCGATCGAGCCCGCGGGCACACGCCATTCATAGGCGTCGAGCCGGCCGGACACGGGCGAGATCGGCGCCCAGCGCTCGGCGATGTCGCCGTCGGCGGTCCAGACGGAATCGCGCGGCGCGGAGATCGCGCGGGCGAGCCATTCGCGCATGCGGCCGGTGTCGCCGCGCTCACCCCCTTCGATGCGCGCCATCAGCACGCAGACGCGCGCCGACAGATCGCTCCCGGCAAGTGGCTCCAACACGCTGCGTGCCTCCTCCCATTCATGGGCATCGATCGCAGCCGTTGCGACCGCGATCGGGCTCTCGCGATTGTGGGGTGCGGCAACGGCCAGCTCGCGCACGCGCTTCAGCCGATCACGCGGCGAATCCCCGGGCCGCGCGAACGCATAGATGTTGGCCAGCTCGGGATGAGGGTTGCGCTTCCAGGTGCGCGCAATGACGGTGGCGGCCTTCGCCAGATTGCCGCGCGACGCGAGTAGACGCCCAGCGATCTCGGCAGGTGGCACGAAGTCGGGCTGCAGCTCGTGGGCTTCGAGGGCATAGGCGATCGCCTTCTCGATGTCGCGATCCTCCAACTGCTGGGCGAGGCCTGTCAGCAGCACGGCGCGGCGGCGATCACCGACCTTGCGCTCGACGTGCCCATTGCGCCGGGCGGCTTGCGTCGTATCGAGGGCACCCGCGAGATCGCCCTGGCGGCATTGCAGCTCAAACAGGGCTTCGGCCGGCCAAGCGAGCTTCTGGTTGAGCTTCAAGGCTCGCTCGGCGAACTGGCGCGCAGCGACCCACTCTTTCTCGCGCTCCGCCTCCAGATAAAGGCCGCGCAGGCCGAGCGGCTCGGTCTCTGGCGAATGCAGCATCGCCTCGTAGATGCGCCGCGCGGTCGTACGGTCGCCCGCGAGCTGGGCGGCCTGGGCCCGCAACAGGTCGGTCAGCGGCTCGTTGGGGAGCGCGCGCCGCGCCAGCATGGTGTAGCGCTCCGCCAGCTGGCGATCGCCCGAGCCGACCGCGATCAGACCGCTCGCGATCGATTCGAGCCCCTGCTTCTGCCGGCGGCGTCGGAGGCCACCGGCGACCAGGCCGGGCCCGGCCAGCAGATTGCGCCCGATCGACCACAGCACCAGTGCCGAGCCGACCGTCAGCATCGACAGCACGACGGCGAGAAAGACGCTGGTCTCGATCCGGGTGCCCTGCCAGTCGAGCACCAGATTGCCGGGCCGGTCGGCGAGCCAGGCCAGGCCGAGCGTCATGGCGGCGATGAAACCGAGAAAGCATACGAGGCGGATCATGTGGCGAGCGCCCTCAATTGCCTGAGCCCATCAGCTTCTTCAGACCCACCTCGATGTCGCCGATCGAGCGATCGATGGTCAGGCGGGCGACGATCTGCTGCAGCCAGGGATCGGCGGCAGCGCGCGCTCCCCCCTTCAACCCCTCGGCCTCGCGCAGCACACCTTCCAGGTCGCCGGCCTGCAGTCGCGATTCCATGCGTGCAACCACGGCCTCGGCGTCCTCGCCCGCAACCTCGCCGGTTTTCCTCACCCGCACGACCGATCTGGCTCCCGACAGCAGCGTATCGATGAAGGAGCCGTCCGTCGCCGTCACCGCATCGGCATCGAGGATCGCGCGCGCGGCCGGCTGGAAGCTGCCTTCGAGACCTTGTTGCGACGGCAGGCCCGAGCCCGCGGCCGCCTCGAGCGCCTGCAAAGGCAGCCCCTCCGGCGCGAGCCGCTTCACGGCGGCAAGCTCGCTGGCAAACGAGCCGCCGCGGTCGATCGCCCGCTTCAGATTGGCGAGCTCGAGCGACAACAGGATCCGGTTGGCACCCTGCTCGCGGCCCTGCTCGCGCTCGACGACGGTCGAGAGCTGACCCTTGATGCCCGTCAACTCGGCCGCGCGTGGCGCGAGCTGGGCCGCCACCTGCTCGGAGCGCACGAGCGCGCCGATCCGGTCATCGAGCCCGGAGCGCAGATCGGCGAGCGCCGATTCCATGGCGTCCGCCTTCTCGCGGGCCGCCTCGACCGCGCGCCGCACCTCTTCGTCCGCGGCCTTGCCGGCCTCGTACTTCTCGTTGATGCGGCTGGTCTCGAGCTTCAGGGCTTCGAGGTCGCGCGCGAGCCGGCCACTGCCTTCCTTCAGGGTCGCGACCGCAAGCTGGGAGCTCTCGCCCGAGGAGACGTTCTCGGCAATGCGCTGAGTGATCGAGGCCCCCTGGCGCTCCAGGTCCTGGGCGACCGAGCGGCGCAAGGCATCGAGCCGGCTGTCGAGTTGCAGCTCGAAATCGTTGATGCGCCCGGCAAGGTCGGCAAGCTGGGCAACCCGCCCGCCGCCGCCGTCCTTGGCGGCTTGCCCGATCGCAGCCAGCGCGCCTGCCATGGCGGCGACCCGCTTCTCGACGGCCTCGGGCAGCTTGCCTTCGGCGGCCGGCAGGCTGGCGAGCGAGGTCT
This sequence comes from Hyphomicrobiaceae bacterium, assembly GCA_031403055.1. GTDB lineage: Bacteria > Pseudomonadota > Alphaproteobacteria > Rhizobiales > Hyphomicrobiaceae > JANNSW01. The sequence continues at coordinate 7,501 of JANNSW010000361.1, forward strand.
TCAGCTCGGAGACTGCGGAGGCAAGGCCCTGCTGCGTGCTCTCGATTGCGGCGAGCTTGCCGCTGCCGACCTTCAACTGCTCGAGCTGGGTGGCAAGAACCTCGATCCGCTCCTTGGTGACGGATTCGCCCGCGTCGGATGCCTGCTCGGCAAGGCTGCGCTCGAGTACTCCGACGCGATTGCCGAGAGTCTCGATGCGCGCGCCCGATCCCGCCCCCGCGATCGGCAGCTCGAGCCCGAGCTGGCGCGACGCGAGCTCGCCGCCGAACAACGCCAGCACCGCGCCGGTGACGCCAGCCAGCATGTGCGACAGGAACCCACCACCGCGCCGTCCGCCATCGGCCGGCTTGACTGGCGGCGCCGAAGCCAGCTCCGGCTTGCCGGGCTTTGCCATCTCCGGGGAGGTCGAGCTGGTGCTCGCCTTGCCGCTGATCGGCGGCACGGCGCCAGCACCGCTTGCCGGCTTGTCGATCCTGGCCGGGTCGATCGATGGCGATGAGCCTGCCGCGGTATCCACCGTTGCAGCACCTGCAACCGGCGTCGCCGGTTTTCCCTCCGCACCGGGTAGATCGCGCGTCTCGATCACCTTGGCCGAAAGATCGATGGTTGCGGTCGGTCGCTTTGGCGGTGCTTGCTCGCCAGGGCGCGTCGGACCCTTCCTGGGATCATTCTTGTCGTTAGACATGGAGCCTCTCGAGAGGGTCGCCAGCCTGGGCCGGGCTTGACGGGGTGAGTGCGGCCTACTGGATCCTGGTATCGGGTGTCA
>JANNSW010000362.1:0-4767 GCA_031403055.1 Hyphomicrobiaceae bacterium
CCCGGGCAGCAGAGCGCTAGGGCGGGATAGCCCTCCAACCGGCTGCGCCGGAATGCGTATTTGAGGAAACGGGAGTGCGTGAAGCCGTAGGTCGGACTGACACCGGACCTGTTCCGGCGGAAGTCCGACACGTCCACGCAAGGCGTCGGACTTCGGCCGGCCAATGGCCGACCTCAGTCCGACCTACGACGATGCCTCACGAGATGTGTTTCTTGAGAGCGAAGCGTATCCCGCCATATCGATTCGAGTCTGACAGTGGTTCTTCGCGGCGGATTACGGCGCTGAAGCGCCGAATCCACCCTACTTCAGCGCTGGGCTTGAGACCGGCCATTTCGCCGGGCGAGGCCGGAGTTGGCGCGCCGGACCAAACCGGGCTTTGTCTCGCCTTATCCTATTTCAATGCGGCAATGCCCTCGGGAAAACCAGACAGCGAGACCGGAATGCCGATGCCCTCATCCTTCGATTGATAGACGATGAACCAGGCGGTCTTGCCCACCTCGAGCTTCTTCATCAGGTCGTCGGTCACCGTCACCTGGGCGACACAGCCGACCACCTGGCAGCGCACGAACGGGGCGTGGCCAACCTTCTCCTCGTCGATCTGCAGGCCGAGGCCCGGCGGCAGCAGAATGCCGAGCGGGGCGAACACTCGCAGCACCCGCCCGCCTTCGGGATTGTTCTGGAACTGCACCGAGAGACCGATATTGGGGTTCGATTCCGACGTTACGTCCTGGACCAGCGCACACACGTCGTTCTTGGCCCCGGCGGGCTGCTTGCAGACGATCTGCCAATCGCCATGCTGGGCCTTGATGGCGGTTTCATCGCCCGCTGCGAGCGACAGCGTCGGCCAGAGGGCCATGCAGCCGCCGAGCAATGCCCTTGCGGTTCGCCCCCCGATGATTCCGACGGGCGGTCGCGCCCCATTCCCTCGTTCCAAGTGTGTCCCCTCATCCCGGCGGTCGCAATGGCGGCAAAGCTGCCGGATAGCGGTTCCTCCGGCCACGACTGTTCAAGTCGGCCCGTATTTGGGCCGATTTTGGACGACTCCGCAAACGATCCATGCCGCGGCTCCGGCCGGCTATCCCCATCGCGAAGTTATGCCGCAGCGCACGAGCCTTGTGATGGCAGGGTGCCATGGTGTTCTGTGCGAGCGAAGTCGCAGGCCTTGCGCAAGCCTCGGCAGAACCTGTATCGCGTCAGGCTGCTCCGCCCCCCATGTGCGACCCCGGCTCGCATGTGGGCGAAGGCTGTGTGGCTGACGGTGCCGGGCAAGTCGAAGCGGCAACCAGCTGCCACACGAAGGACGCGTACAGTGCGGCAGCAGCGATCGCGATCCGGGATGCGATCGAGGACAGGAGCACGGAGAGCTGGGCGGCAAGCCGCCATGCAACGGCGATCCGGGGCGGAACTGGAGCAGGAGCGATATGAGATTTGACGTTGGCAGGACGGCGCGACTGGGTCTCGGCCTTGGGCTTGCCCTGGGCGCCCTGGCGCTCGCAGCGAGCGCTGCCTACGCGGGTCTCGGCCAGCCGAGCCCCCAGCAGCTCGGACTACAGGAGCCCGCGACCGAGATCATGGGCGAGATCATATGGTTCCACGACGTGCTGCTCGCAGTCACCACTGCGATCACCCTGTTCGTGATGCTGCTCCTCGTCATCGTGATGGTGCGTTTCAACTCACGTGCCAATCCCAAACCCTCGCACCATTCCCACAATACGCTGCTCGAGGTTGCCTGGACGCTGATTCCGATCCTCATTCTCGTCGGCCTAGCGGTCCCTTCGTTCAAGTTGCTCTACAAGCAGTACGAGTATCCCAAGGCCGACGTGACCATCAAGGCCACGGGCAATCAGTGGTTCTGGTCCTATGAGTATCCCGACAGTGGCGTCGCCTTCGATAGCTACATGCTGCAGGACGCCGAGCGTGCCGCACTCGCTGCCAAGGGACTCGACGCGCCGCGCCTGCTCGCCGTCGACAACGAGGTGGTGGTGCCCGTCGATGGCGTGGTGCATGTATTGCTGACGGCCCGCGACGTGATCCATGCCTGGACGATCCCCTCTTTCGGCTCCAAGGCCGACGCCGTGCCCGGACGCCTGACGTCGACCTGGTTCAAGGCGACCAGGAAGGGCGTCTACTATGGCCAGTGCTCGGAGCTGTGCGGCAAGGACCATGCCTTCATGCCGATTGCAGTGCGGGTGGTCGACAAGGCCGTCTACGAGCAGTGGGTCGCTGTGCTGAAGGCGGGAGGCGAGGGCGCCGACGAGAAAGCCAAGGATTTGATCCGCAAGGCCGCGCTCGAGGACAAGAGCCGGCAGGTGGCGGCGACGAACTAGTGCTCTCTCCCGTTCATTCGATTCCAGCGAAGCTGGATCAATGAATGGAAAGAGGGAGCACAAGCAAAGAATGATGCTGGATCAAAGACGGCTGCGAGGCGCGCCGTGGCGGATAGAGGACGGCAAAGATGGCGACCAAGGCTCACGAGGACCACGGCGACGGTCATGGCCACGGCGACGGCACCTACGAGGGCAGCTTCGTGTCCCGGTGGCTGTACTCGACCAACCACAAGGACATCGGCACGCTCTACCTGATTTTCGCCGTGCTCGCGGGCCTCGTTGGCGGCTTTTTCTCGATCGCCATGCGCGCCGAGCTGCAAGAGCCCGGCATGCAGCTCTTCGCGACCGAACCGCACCTGTACAACGTCCTGGTCACCGGCCACGGCCTCATCATGATCTTCTTCATGGTGATGCCGGCGATGATCGGGGGCTTCGGCAATTGGTTCGTTCCGCTCATGATCGGGGCGCCCGACATGGCGTTCCCGCGCATGAACAACATCTCGTTCTGGTTGCTGCCGGCTTCGTTCACGCTGCTGATCATGAGCCTGTTCGTCGAGGGCGATTCGGGCGGGCATGGCGTGGGCGGGGGCTGGACGCTCTACGCGCCGCTCTCGACCTCGGGGTCGCCGGGGCCGGCGATGGATTTCGCCATCCTGTCGATCCATCTCGCCGGCGCGTCCTCGATCCTGGGCGCCATCAATTTCATCACCACCATCCTCAACATGCGCGCGCCCGGCATGACGCTGCACAAGATGCCGTTGTTTGTCTGGTCGATCCTGGTGACCGCGTTCCTGCTGCTGCTGTCGCTGCCGGTGCTGGCGGGCGCCATCACCATGCTGCTGACCGACCGCAATTTCGGCACGACCTTCTTCGATGCGGCCGGTGGCGGCGATCCGGTGCTCTACCAGCATCTGTTCTGGTTCTTCGGCCATCCGGAGGTCTACATTCTGATCCTGCCCGGCTTCGGCATGATCAGCCAGGTCGTCTCGACCTTCTCCAACAAGCCGGTGTTCGGCTATCTGGGCATGGCCTACGCCATGGTCGCGATCGGCGTCGTCGGCTTCATCGTCTGGGCCCACCACATGTACACCTCGGGCATGGGCGTCAACACCCAGGCCTATTTCATCTTTGCGACGATGGTGATCGCGGTGCCCACCGGCGTGAAGGTGTTCTCCTGGATCGCCACCATGTGGGGCGGCTCGATCGAGTTCAAGACTCCGATGCTGTGGGCGATCGGCTTCATCTTCCTGTTCACGCTCGGCGGCGTCACCGGTGTGGTGCTGGCCAATGCCGGCGTCGACCGGGCGCTGCACGACACCTATTACGTCGTCGCCCACTTCCACTACGTGCTGTCGCTGGGCGCGGTGTTCTCGATCTTCGCGGGCTTCTACTACTGGTTCCCGAAGATGACCGGTTATAACTATTCCGAGTTCTTGGGCAAGCTGCACTTCTGGCTGATGTTCATCGGCGCGAACCTGACCTTCTTCCCGCAGCATTTCCTCGGGCTCGCCGGCATGCCGCGGCGCTATGTGGATTATCCCGACGCCTATGCCTACTGGAACTATGTCTCCTCGTTGGGCTCCTACGTTTCGGCTGCTGGCGTGGGCGTGTTCCTGCTCTGCGTCGCGCTTGCCTTCATCAAGCGGGAGAAGGCGGCGAGCAATCCCTGGGGCGCTGGCGCAACGACCCTCGAATGGACGCTCCCCTCGCCGCCGGCGTTCCACTCCTACGAGGAATTGCCGCGGGTCCCCTAGTGCTCCCTCCCATTCAATCGATTCCGGCGAAGCAGGATCAATGAATGGAAAGAGGGAACACAAACAAAGAGTTGGCTAGTGGGCTGGCCATTCATTTAGGGTACCGGATGAATGCGTCGGAACACTAGCAACACGCTCGAGTGGCGGGCGCCAGGTGGGGGAGGTCTCGACCGGATGGAAGGGCAGATGGCCGAAGCGATTGACAACAGCCTTGCGGCGACGACGGCAGCGGCCTCGGGAGGCGCCGAGGTCGGCGACTATCTGGCGCTGATGAAACCGCGCGTGATGTCGCTCGTCGTGTTCACGGCCCTGGTCGGCCTGGTTGCGGCGCCCGTCCCCATGCACCCGGTGCTCGCGATCGCCGCGCTGATCTGCATCGCGGTCGGCGCCGGCGCTTCGGGCGCGCTCAACATGTGGTATGACGCCGACATCGATGCGCGAATGTCGCGCACGGCCGGTCGGCCGATTCCGCGCGGACGCGTCGAGCCGGGCGAAGCGCTCGGCTTCGGCATGTTCCTCGCAGTCGCCTCGGTGCTGATGCTGGGGCTCTTCATCAATTGGGTCGCGGCAGCCCTGCTGGCGCTGACGATCGCCTTCTACATCGTCATCTATACCGTCTGGCTGAAGCGGCGCACGCCCCAGAACATCGTGATCGGCGGGGCGGCTGGCGCATTTCCACCGATGAT
>JANNSW010000363.1:0-4742 GCA_031403055.1 Hyphomicrobiaceae bacterium
AGGCGCTGATGAGATTTATGGAAATCAGGGTCGCGATACGATCAATGGCGGCGCGGGCGGCGATACCATTCAGGGCAACCAGGGAAACGACAAGATCCATGGCGGTAGTGGCAATGCTTCCATCGATGCTGGCTATGGCAACGACTCGGTGCGTGGCGACGGCGGTCATGACCTTCTGTTCGGAAACGACGGCAACGACACACTCGATGGGGGCAGCGGCAACGATGTTATTCGCGGTGGCGAGGGTAACGACGTCATCATCGGCGGCCGCGGCGTCGACCTCCTGAATGGCGGCAACGGCCACGACACCTATGTGTTCCTCTCGATCTTGGACACCGGCGTATAGGCATCGGTAAGCGCGATATCATCGAGGCTGCGCGGAAAATTTGGGAGAGCCTCGAGAACAGAGATACGATCGACTTGCGCGCGATCGATGCCGACACGACCAAGGCGGGCGATCAGAAGTTCGAGTGGATCGGCACGAAAGAATTCAGTGGTCGTGGTGTGGGCGGCGAGTTGCGCTACTTCTACGACAATGATCCACGTGTGACTGGAACAGTCATCCAGGGCGATGTGACAGGCGATGGAAGAGCGGATTTCGAGATCGAGATCTCGACCAATGTGGGTGAGACAATTTTCGGAGGGAATGCACTTATCGATGAGTCGGATTTTCTGCTATGATCAACGCGCTAAGGTTCGTTTTTTCCGCCGCGATAACGGCAGCGTTGCTATCGTTAGAGGTAGGGGCCGCGGAGCTTCCGCAATCCGGTCGGGCATTGGCAGATGCCCCCGTTCGCGCCCCCGGCGACTGGTATCTGCGAGGACAACTGGGCGTGGCGGGACATCACCGTCCCGACATTGTCGCATGGCAGGGCGATTTCGCGCCGCTGACCGAGCATTGGTCGGAGGTCGAGCTGACACGATCGGCGGCGATGGGTGGCGGCATCGGCATCTACCTCTCGCCCCACTGGCGCACCGACGTCACGTTCGACTATCGCTGGGGTGCGGAGGCAAGCGGGGAAGCGTTCCTCAACGGTCGATTCGACGTCACGAATACGGTCGTGCTCGCCAACATCTACCTCGATCTCGATGACGATTCCGTCTTCACGCCCTATGTCGGCCTGGGCTTCGGCTGGTCGCACAACGTGACACACGACGGCACTATTCGCCTCGGTGTGCCGCGTACGCTGCTTGGCGCCGAGAGCGACGAGCTCGCCGCGGCGCTGATGGGCGGCATCGCCTATCAGGTCACTGCCGGGCTTGCGGTCGATGCGGGTTATCGCCTGCTCTACATGGGCGACGTTACAGCCGGCGATTGGATCAGTGGAGTCGGCAGGTTGATCCCCGCCGAGCCGCGCTTCTCCGCCATGGTCGGACACGAGTTCCGGGTCGGCCTCAGATATGATCTGCCGTGGTGATGGACGTCGGCTGACGCTGAGGCCGGCCTCTTGCCGGCGAAAGCCCAGCGCTCGGAATGCTGGGCTTCGCGGCGCTCGACGCCAGCCTATGCGAACATCCCCCGCAACCCCTCCCCGCTCGCCCCGCACACACCCCGATCCGTGATGAACCCCGTGACGAGGCGCGCCGGCGTCACGTCGAAGGCGGGGTTCGCCGCCGGGCTGCCCGGCGCGGCGATGTCGACCGACACAACACCCCCGTCGGGCAAGCGCCCGGTCAACTTCAGCACCTCGTCGGGGCTGCGCTGCTCGATGGGGATTTTCGCCCCGTCCTCGAGCGTCCAGTCGATGGTCGAATGGGGCAGCGCCACGTAGAAGGGCACGCCATTGTCCTTGGCCGCGAGCGCCTTCAGATAGGTGCCGATCTTGTTGGCGACGTCGCCATTCGCCGTCACCCGGTCGGTGCCGACGATGCAGAGGTCGACCTCGCCCGTCTGCATCAGATGGCCGCCCGCATTGTCGACGATGATGGTGTGCGGCACGCCGTGTTGCCCGAGCTCATAAGCCGTGAGGCCAGCTCCTTGATTGCGTGGCCGGGTCTCGTCGACCCAGACATGCACGGGGATGCCGGCATCGTGGGCCTGGTAGATCGGCGAGGTGGCGGTGCCCCAATCGACGCAGGCGAGCCAGCCGGCATTGCAATGGGTGAGGACGTTGACGGGCCTGTCCGGCTTGCGGGCGGCAGCTGCGCGGAAAAGCGGCAGGCCGTGCACGCCGATCCGCCGGTTCGCCTCCACATCGGCCTCGGCGAGCGCGGCGGCCTTGGCGTAGGCGGCGGCCACCCGCTCGCCCGGCGGCAAGGGTGCAAGCGCCCTGCGCATCTGCTCGAGTGCCCAGCGCAGGTTGATCGCCGTCGGGCGCTGGGCGGCCAGCGTCTCGATGGCCGCGGCCATCGCATCATCCGACGCGCTCTGCCGCAGCGCAAGGCACAGGCCATAAGCGCCCGTGACCCCGATCAGCGGCGCCCCGCGCACGAGCATGGCCTTGATCGCATAGGCCGCATCATCATCGGAGCGCAGCTTCAGCGTCACGAAACGATGCGGCAGCTGGGTCTGGTCGATGATGCCGACGCGCCAGCCATCGTCCTCGACCCAGATGGTGCGCCAGTGCTTGCCCGCAATCCTCATCGCGTCTCCTTCAGCCAGATGCGCCGCCGAGGGCTGCGTTGATGGTATGCCGGAAGCCGCAGCCCGGGCAGGCGATGCCGTACCAGAGCATATGGGGGCGTGCCGACTGGTCCTCGACACTGAGCATGGTCTTGCCGCAGGCCGGGCACCAATGGTTGCCGAGTGGATCGGCGATCACGGCCCTTTCCAGGACGGGCACGACCCCTTCCGTTGCAGCCCGACGGTCCACGCAATTCACCATCTCTCAGTGTCCCGCGAACGCGATCAGCGTGTGACACTTGACCCCGAGCGCCTCCAGCCGGGCCTTGCCGGCGAGATCGGGCAGGTCGATCACGAAGGCGGCAGCGACCAGCTCGCCCCCCGACTTGGCGATGAGCTTGGCGGCCGCCTCCGCCGTGCCCCCGGTCGCGATCAGGTCGTCGACCAGCAGAATGCGCTGGCCGGGCTTGATCGCATCCTCGTGCATCTCGATCACGTCGACGCCGTACTCGAGCGAATAGTCCTGGCCGATCGTCTTCCAGGGCAGCTTGCCCTTCTTGCGGATCGGCACGAAGCCGCAGCGGAGCCGGTCGGCGACGGCGCCGCCCAGGATGAAGCCGCGCGCCTCGATGCCGGCGACCGCCGCGATGCTTGCCCCGGCATAGGGCTCGGTGAGCGCCGCGATCGTTTTGGCGAACCCTTCCGCGTCGCCCAGCAGGGTCGTGATGTCGCGAAACAGGATGCCGGGCTTGGGGTAGTCCGGAATCGTGCGGATCAGCCTCTCGAGATCCTTCAATCGAGCCTCCTGTTGGGTCGCGACGCCGGGCGGTCGGGCACCGCGTTGCAACGGCAATCGACCTGCTCATCTTTTGCCCAAGTCTGCTGATAGGAGGCGTCATCCCGTCATGCAAGGATTAGCACGATGCCGATCTCACTTTCCGCGGACGACCATCTCGACGACCTCCCCCGTACGCTGCGCCGGAAGTCGATCCGCACTGCGCCAGAGCCGATCATCGACGACGGCGAGGGTGTGGTGGTGCGGGCAATGCGGATCCCGCTCTGGCGGCTGATGTTCTTTCTGATCAAGTGCGTGCTGGCGGGTATTCCGGCGCTGTTGCTGCTGGGTGCGGTGCTCTGGGGGGCCGGCGAGCTGCTGCAGATCTACTACCCCGAGCTGATTCAAGCCAAAATCACCATCCAGCTTGCGCCGCACGAGTAGCAGCAAGGTGTTGGGCCGGGTCCAGGCTCGCGCAGTGGCTCAGCCTACGTAAATGCCACACTCCGGGAGCGAAACCTCTGGGGCCGGGCGGATGTCTTCGCGCCCACAAATGACCTCTGCTAGGATTTAGCCGATCTCGACGATCACGTCGTGTGGCAGCGGGATCGCGCGCGGCGGTTTGCGCGGGCCCCTCGTCAGTCGGAGGTCGTCGATGCTCGTCCGGATCCTGCTTGCCCTGGCCCTGATCGCTCTCATCGTTCCCCATCATCTGTTGGTCGCTGGAGCGGAGGGCGGCAGCTCGCTGCCGGTGTTTCTCGTCGACCAGCTCGCAGTGCTCGGATTGACTGGCCTGGTGCTGCTCGCGCTCGAGGCCGCACTCTCGGGAATGGCACGGCGGGACGGCAAATACTACGCCGTCATCATAGCGTTCGGCTTCCTGGCTGGGGCCATCGCCGGGCTGTTTGCCTTTGCGATCTGGGGCGAGAAGGAAGGCCCTGTGCCCTATGAGACCTTCTTGCGGGGCGCGCGCAGCCTGCTGTTCGGCGGTCTCGTCGGCACCGCGATCTACGTGGTGTGGCGCACCGTCCTCAACGGCCAGCGCCAGATCTCGGTATCGCGGGCCGAATGGTATGGCGCGGCGGCGGTGCTGCTGCTCGCCGTCCTCGGTCTGGCGGCCTGGTTCCGGAACTTCGACACGGCCGGCGGGCAGATCGCGACCCTGTCGTTGGGGAGCATCGACTGGATCGGGGTCGGAGGGTGCCGAAATCATGGGAGCCTGAGCGAGATTTGCCGGTTGACACTGCTCGATGATGTGACGGTCCGGCGCTTTGCCTGGACCACGTTCGGCATCTTCTGGGTGCTGGTCGCGCTCTACTACATGGCACGGCTGAAGCTCAGCCGCGTGCGCGCATTGACCATGGTGTCGCTGATCGCGCTGGGCAGCATCATCGCCTATTTCAC
>JANNSW010000364.1:0-8327 GCA_031403055.1 Hyphomicrobiaceae bacterium
GCCCTCCGGGACGGGCGGCGGCAACGCCGTTGCAGTCTGGATGCCGAAGCGGCTAGGCGGTCCGGCGGAAACGTCGGGCCCTGAAGAGCAGACCCGAAGCCGTCAAATCGTCACGACGCGGGCGCCGCAGGGCTGCCTACATATTATACAACGCAGCGCTTCGGCGCCCGCGTTCCGCTTCAGTTTCAACCTTCGCGCGCTCGATGGCGCGGCGAGACCAGGAGCCATGCCCGTTTGACCGACGACACCATGCCCGAGCGGCTCCCGCTCGACCATCCCGAGACCCGCGCGCGGCTGGCGGTCATCCGAGCGCTGATCCTCGATCGGATCGCGAAGCTCCCCGCCGAGGACGGGGCATCGACACCGAAAAGGACCGAGGAGACCCAAGATGCCTTCCACTTTCGCCTCGCCGCGATGTTCCGGGAACGGCGGCTTGCGCTCCAGTGTGGCGGCCCGCCCGGTTGCCGCATCCGCTCCTGCTGCCGCTCCAAGCGTTGCCGCCGGCGCGCCGCGCTCGATCTGCCGGAGCCGGGAGAGCAACCCAAGCCAAAATGTTACACCAAAATGCGGAGTGATTGACCGGTCCCCACGCCCCCCTCATCCGGCGCGTCGCGCCGTAGGCGCGCCGACGGCGCGACGCGCCACCTTCACCCGCCAGGGGAGAAGGATAGCCTGCCGCACCGCTTCGCTTCTTTTCCCTCTCCCCTCGCTGGAGGCGAGTCTTGGACTCGACGTGGGAGAGGGTGGCCTGAAAGGCCGGGTGAGGGGGTGTACTCATGAGTCGAGGTTTTTGCTGCTTGGTACTAAGCGACCGTTTCCCCCGTTTCGAGGGAAGCTGCAAGCTCCAGCACGACGCGGTTGAGCAGTGTCAGGCCGAGCGCGGTCGGGGCGATCCGGCTCGGGCCGTCGCGCGTAACGAGCCGATCGCGCACCAGCCGGTCGATCGCGCGGGGAAGCACCCTCATTCCGGTCTCGCGCGCGAGGCGGTCGAGATCGAAGCCTTCCTTCAGCCGCAGGCCCATCAGCAGCATCTCGTCGGCGCGCTCGGCCGCGTCGAGCCGCTTTGCCTCGATCAGCCCGTGGCCCTGGCGCTCGACCGCGGCGAGCCAGCGTTCTGGCGAGCGCTCGGTCGCGGTGGCGATCCTTCCGGCTCCCTCGACCGGCAGCCGGCCATGGGCGCCGGGGCCGACGCCGGCATAGCCGCCATAGCGCCAGTAGACGAGATTGTGCCGGCATTCCTGCCCCGGCCGGGCGTGGTTGGAGACCTCGTAGGCGGGCAGGCCGGCCGCCGTGCAGAGGGCGTTGGTCAGCTCATAGAGCGCGCTCGCCTGCTCGTCGGGCGGCGTGCGCAGGCGGCCGCTGGCATGGAGCGCGGCGAACGGCGTGCCCGCCTCGATCGTCAGCTGATAGAGCGAGAGGTGGGTTGCCCCGATCGCCAGAGCCTCGCTGAGCTCGGCCTCCCAATCGCGCTCGCTCTGGCCGGGACGGGCATAGATCAGATCGAAGGAGACCCGCTCGAAGGTCGAGAACGCGATTGCGAGCGCGGCGCGGGCTTCCGCGGCGCTGTGCAGCCGGCCGAGCGCCTTCAGATCGGCGTCGCGCAGCGCCTGCACGCCCAGCGACGCCCGATTGACGCCCGCCGCCCGGTAGCCGGCAAAGCGCGCGGCTTCGACGCTGCCGGGATTGGCTTCGAGCGTGATCTCGACGCCCTCTTCGAGCGGCCACAGCCGGGCGATCTCATCCAGGATCGCCCCGACCGTGCCGGGCGCCATCAGCGAGGGCGTGCCGCCGCCGAAGAAGATCGAGCGTACGCGGTTGCCGGGCGCGATCGCCTGCGTGTGGCGCAGCTCGGTGAGCAAGGCCGCGAGGAAGCGGGCCTCGTCGATGCCGCCGTGGCGGACATGGCTGTTGAAGTCGCAATAGGGGCATTTGGAGGTGCAGAACGGCCAATGCACATAGATGCCGAAGCCGGGATCGGCGGGGAGGAGCCGGCTCGTGGAGATTGCAGCGCTCATCAGATCCGCCAGCCCGAATGCAGCGCCGCAATGCCGCCCGTCAGGTTGCGGACCTGCACGCGCTCGAAGCCCGCCGCCCGCACCATGGCCGCGAACTCCGCTTGCGCCGGGAAACGGCGGATGCTCTCGACCAGATAGCGATAGGAATCGGCATCGCCCGTCGCCAGGCGAGCGAGCCGCGGGATGACGTGGAACGACCAGGCTTCGTAGAGGCGATCGAGCCCGGGCACGTCGACCGCGGAGAACTCCAGGCACAGGAAGCGCCCGCCCGGCTTCAGCACGCGGAAGGCTTCGCCGAGCGCCCGGTCGATGTGGGTGACGTTGCGGATGCCGAAGGCGATGGTGTAGGCGTCGAACGAGCGTGCGGGAAAGGGCAGTGCCTCGGCGTTGGCCTGCACGAAGGAAATCCGCGGGCCTTGCGGCAGTCGCTCCGAGCGCCTGCGGCCGGCCGCCAGCATTTCCCCCGAGATATCGCAAAGGACGGCACGCGCCTCAGGCCCGGCGGCGCGCATCACCCGGCCCGCCACGTCGCCGGTGCCGCCCGCGACGTCGATCAGCCGATAGGCCCTGGAGCCGCGCGGCGGCGCCAGCCAATTGACGAGATCGTCCTTCCACAGCCGATGCAGCCCGCCCGACATCAAGTCATTCATCAGGTCGTAGCGGTCGGCGACGCGGGCGAACACCTCGTTGACGAGGCCTTGGCGCTCGTCGTCGCGCACAGTTTTGTAGCCGAATGTGGTCTCGCTCATGGGCGAAGTGATAGCCGATGCCGGCCGGGGAGGCTATGGTCCAGCACGCACGAGCAGAGCGGGGACAGTCATGGCGAAATCGATCGATCTGATCCGGCATGGGCAGTCGACTTTCAACGCCCATTGGGCAGCGACGGCTGAAGATCCGCTGCATTTCGATGCGCGGCTTTCCACGCTCGGTGAAACTGAGGTCGCCGGGCGTGCCAAGGCTCTCCGGGACGAGCGCTACGACCTGATCGTGACGTCGCCGTTGACGCGGGCGATCCAGACCGCGCTCGGCGTATTCGAGGCCCATTTGGGTCGCACGCCCGTGCTGGTCGAGGCGTTGCATCGCGAGCAAGTCGAGCAGAGCTGCGATGTCGGGCGGCCGGCGTCGGTGCTGGCAGGCGAGTTCAGCGGCCTCGGGTTCGAGCATTTGCCCGAGGAGTGGTGGCCGAACGGGGGGGAGATCGACCTGATCGGTGTGCCGGTCGAGCCATTGTCGCACTGCCTCGAGCGGGTCGCGGCGTTCCGCAGTTGGCTGCGCAAGCGGCCCGAGCAGCGGATTGCGGTCGTGGGCCACGGCACGTTCATTTTCCATCTCGCCGGTCGCGACCTCGCGAACTGCGAGATGATGCCGTTCAGGCCGTGAGATCGTGCCCGAGCTGCCCGAGGTCGAGACGGTGGTGCGCGGGCTCGCGGCTGTGATGGAATCGGCGCGCTTTACGCGGGTCGAGCAGCGGCGGCCGGATCTGCGGTTTCCCTTGCCGGAGCGGTTCGCCGAGCGGCTGCGCGGGCGGCGCATCGAGCGGCTTGGGCGCAGGGCGAAGTACATCCTCGCCCACCTCGACGGCGAGGAGGTGCTCGCCATTCACCTCGGCATGAGCGGGCGCATCACGATCGGGGGGATGGATCAGCTGGCGCGATCGACGCATGGCGCTGGTGGCGATCCGGCCCACGATCATGTGGTGTTCCATCTATCGAACGGAGCTGTCGTCACCTTCAACGATGCCCGGCGCTTCGGCTACATGGATCTGGTCGCTGCCGATCAGCTCGCCACCCACAAGCTGTTCCGCGATCTGGGCGTCGAGCCGCTGTCGAATGCCTTTCATGCCGTTTTTCTGGCGGAGGCGGCCTCGCACCGGCTGACCGACCGCAAGGCCTTTCTGCTCGACCAGAAGGTGATCGCAGGGCTCGGCAACATCTATGTGTGCGAGGCGCTCCACCGCGCCCGGCTCGATCCCCTGCGTGCCGCCAGCACGCTCGCCGATCGCAAGGGCCGGCCGCTGCCGCGCACGGAAGCCCTCGTCCAGGCGATCCGCGAGATCTTGAGCGAGGCGATCGCGGCGGGAGGATCGTCCTTGCGGGATTACCGCCAGGCGTCGGGCGAGCTGGGCTACTTCCAGAAATCGCATGCCGTTTACGATCGCGAGGCCGAGCACTGCCTCCGGCCGGGCTGCCGCGGCATCATCCGCCGTCACGTCCAGAGCGGGCGCTCGACCTTTTACTGCCCCAATTGCCAGCGGTAGGGAAACCGCGATGCGCTCAGCTCTTCCCTGCCACCAGCTCGCCGGCGAGGCCCTTGCGGATCAACTCGCGCGTGTCCTCGATGCCGTAGAGCTCGATGAAGGAGCCAAAGCGCGGCCCCTGCTTCTCGCCGAGCAGCACCTCGTAGATGGTGCCGAACCAGGCGCGCAGATTTTCGGCGAAGCCGTGGGACTTGCCGACCTCGTAGACGATCGTCTGGAGGTCCTCGCCGCTCGTGCCCTTGGCAACCTTGGCGAGCTCGGCGTCGAGCGCTGCAAGCGCGGTGCGCTCCGTTTCGGTCGGCGCGCGGAATTGCTTTGCCGGCTTCACGAAGTCGATGAAATAACGGATCGCGTAGCCGGCCAGATGGTCGAGCGCGGGGTACTTCTCCGGCGTCGCATCGGGCGCATAGGCGCGGATGAAGCCCCAGAGCACGGACTTGTCCTCGGTGTTGGAGGCGCTCGCGAGGTTCAACAGCAGATTGAGCGAGATCGGCAGCTCGGCCCTGGGCGGACGGCCGCCATGGATGTGCCAGAGCGGGTTCATCAGGCGCTGGCCGGCGTCCTCGGTCGTGAACTTGGCATTGAACGTCAGATAGTCATCGACCGTGCGCGGGATCACATCGAAGAACAGCCGCTTGGCGGCCCTGGGCTTCTGGAACATGAATAGCGCCAGGCTCTCCGGACTCGCGTACTTCAGCCACTCGTCGATGGTGAGGCCATTGCCCTTCGACTTCGAGATTTTCTGGCCCTTGTCGTCGAGGAATAGCTCGTAGTTGAACCCATCGGGCGGTGGGGTGCCGAGCACACGGCAGATCGCGCCCGACAGCTTCATCCCCTCGATATGGTCCTTGCCCGCCATCTCGTAGTCGACGCCGATCGCGGCCCACCGCATGCCCCAGTCGGGTTTCCACTGCAGCTTGCAGCGCCCGTCCGTCACCGGCGTCTCGTGGCGCTTGCCCGTTGCCGGGTCCTGCCAGACGACGGTGCCGGCATCGGGCCGGTGCTCTTCGATCGTCACCTGCATGACGGCGCCGGTCTGGGGGTGCAGCGGCAGGAAGGGCGAATAGGTCTGCGCCCGCTCCTCGCGCAGCGAAGGCAGCATGATGTCCATGATCGCCTGGTAATTCTTCAATGCGTCCAGCAGCTTTGCATTGAAGAACCCCGAGCGGTAGCACTCGGTCGAGGACATGAACTCGTAGTCGAAATGAAATGTATCGAGGAAGCGGCGCAGCATCGCGTTGTTGTGGTGGCCGAAGCTCTCGTGCGTGCCGAACGGGTCGGGCACGCTCGTCAGCGGCTGCTGCATGTACTGCTTCAAAAGCTCGCGCTGGGGTACGTTCTCGGGCACCTTGCGCATGCCGTCCATGTCGTCGGAAAAGCAGATGAGCCGGGTCGGGATCCGGTCGGCGGTCAAGAGCCGGAAGGCGTTCCTGACCATGGTCGTGCGCGCGACCTCGCCGAACGTGCCGATGTGGGGGAGCCCCGAGGGACCGTAGCCAGTCTCGAACACGATGGTCTTGGGAGTCTTGGGCTCAGCTCCCGGATTGGCGATGCCGACACGCGCAAGCAGCTTGCGTGCTTCCTCGAACGGCCAGGCGTTCGACACCCAGGCCGGCTCGACGAGAGCAGGATCGAGCACGAAGGCGTTCGGCCGATTGGACGCGGCGGGAGCATTGGAAGCGGTCATCGGGTCGTGCGTCCTGGTGCATGGGCGGGGTCAGACCCCTTTGTCCGCGTCTTGGTAGCTGATGGGAGCCCCAGGGCAAAGGGGTCCGACCCCAATCTCGACCCGGACTCATTGTGCCGGCGCCAAGGATCCCGGATCGCGCTTTGCGCGTCCGGGATGACGGGTGGGATTATGAGCCTTCGCTCAGCCCTTGAGCTTGCCCGAGGCTTTCGCCGCATGGGTCGCCAGCACGTCCATCAGCGGCGGCGACAGGCAGTCGTAGGGCTCGAGCTTCAACTCTTTCAGCCGCGAGCGCACCGCGCCCATGCTCTTGGGGTCAGCGCCCGATTCGATGATCGAGGAGACGAAGGCCGCGAACTCGGCGGGCGCCCAGCCGTCGTCCTTGGAGAGCTCGGTATGGATGAAATCGAGCCCGAAAAAGGGGTGCTTCTGGTTCTCGATACGGCCGAACATGTGGACACCGCAGTCCTTGCAGGCGTGGCGATGGATGGCGGCGGCGGCATCCACGACCTTCAATTTCTCGGAGTGCTTCGTGACCTTCAGCTTGTCGCGCGGCACCACGGCGACCTGGGAGAACAGCGCGTCCTTGGGCTTCCAGCATTTGGTGCAACCGCAGACGTGATTGTGCGCGCATTGCGAGGAGGCGGTCACCTCGACGGCGTCGCTCTTGCATCGACACGTGAGCGTGCCGCCCGCAAAACCTGCCTTGCCGGGTTTCAGACCCTTGTCGACTGAAGGGTGAATGGAAACTGCCATGACGCTCGACTCCCTGCTTCGATTGCGGTGCGGTTCTGTGGCCGACCGACGTTGGAACGACTGCCTTCCAAGTGTGCGCCCGAACGAGGGTGCTTTCAACGGGAATGCGTACGAGGTCCCAGGCCCGTCACGTCCCTAGCTCCGCCAGCCCCCGGAACAGCTCCAGCGCCTCCGGGTTGGCGAGGGCCTCTTTGTTCTCGACCTGCCGCCCCATCACCACGTCGCGCACGGCCAGCTCGGTGATCTTGCCGCTTTTCGTGCGCGGGATGTCGGCGACGGCGATGATCTTGGCTGGCACGTGACGGGGCGTCGTGCCGGAGCGAATGCGCTTCCTGATGCTATCGCGCAAGGCCTCGTCCAAGGCGAAGCCTGGACGCAGCACCACGAACAGCACCACCCGCACGTCGTTGTCGAAATCCTGGCCGATGACGATGCTCTCCTGGATCTCCTCCAGGCTCTCGACCTGGCGATAGATTTCCGCGGTGCCGATGCGGACGCCACCCGGATTGAGCGTCGCATCGGAGCGGCCATGGATGATCATGCCACCATGCTCCGTCCACTCCGCGAAATCGCCATGATGCCAGATGCCGGGGAAGCGGGCGAAATAGGCGTTCTTGTATTTCCCCCCGTCGGGATCGTTCCAGAACATCACCGGCATCGAGGGGAACGGCTTCAGGCAGACCAGTTCGCCCTTCTCGCCCCGCACGGGCTTGCCATCACTGTCGACAACGTCGGTCGCCATGCCGAGCACCGGACCTTGGATCTCGCCGCGCCAGACCGGCTTGCCGGGAACGCCAGCGACGAAGCAGCCGCAGATGTCGGTGCCGCCAGAGATCGAGGCGAGGTGGATGTCGGTCTTGATGGCGTCGTAGACGAAGTCGAAGCTCTCTGGCGCCAAGGGCGAGCCGGTCGAGCACATCATCCTGACGCTGGCGAGGCGATGGGTGTCGCGGGGCCTGAGGCCCGATTTGCGGATGGCGTCGATGTATTTGGCCGAGGTGCCGAACACGGTCATACCCTCGGCGTCGGCGAAATCGAAGAGGGCTTCGGGTCCGGGATAGGTTGGCGAGCCGTCATAGAGCAGGAGCGTCGCGCCGGAAGCCAGCCCCGAGACCAGCCAGTTCCACATCATCCAGCCGCAGGTGCTGAAATAGAACAGCCGGTCGTCGGCGTTGAGATCGGTATGGATGCGCTGCTCGACCAGGTGCTTCAGCAGGATGCCACCGGCACCGTGGACAATGCACTTCGGCACGCCGGTGGTGCCGGAGGAATAGAGAATGTAGAGCGGTTGCGAGAACGGGAGCTGCGCGAAGCGCGGACGGGAAGGCGCCGATGCCGGCGGCTCGACCCATGCAATCGCCTGGGCCAGCTTCGAGGCGACCTGCTCGGCTTCCCCCAGATAGGGCACGATGACGATGCGTTTCAGGGTCGGGAGCTTCGAGGATACCTCCGCCAGCTTCTCGATCATCCGATGCTGCTTGCCGCCGTAGTGATAGCCATCGCAGGCAACGAGCACGGTCGGCTCGATCTGGCCAAAGCGATCGAGGATGCCCTGCGGCCCGAAATCGGGCGAGCAGGAGGACCAGATGGCCCCGATCGCGGACGCTCCCAG
>JANNSW010000365.1:0-5700 GCA_031403055.1 Hyphomicrobiaceae bacterium
GATCACCGGCCGGTCCTTCACCTTCAGCATCTCGTGGATCGCATCGTCGAGCTCATCGGGCTTCTCGCATTTGATGCCAACGCCGCCATAGGCGTCGGCAAGCTTGACGAAATCGGGCAGGCTGTCGGTGTAGCTGTGCGAAAGGCGGTTGCCGTGCAGCAGCTGCTGCCACTGGCGCACCATGCCCATGTGCTGGTTGTTGAGGATGAAGACCTTGACCGGCAGCCGGTACTGCACCGCCGTCGACATCTCCTGGATGTTCATCAGGATGGAGGCGTCGCCCGCGATGTCGATCACCAGCGACTTGGGATGCGCGATCTGCGCGCCGATCGCGGCCGGCAGGCCATAGCCCATGGTGCCCAGGCCCCCGCTCGTCATCCAGCGGTTGGGCTCGTCGAACCGGTAGAACTGGGCCGCCCACATCTGGTGCTGACCCACTTCGGTCGTGATGTAGGCATCCTTGCCCTTGGTCGCCTCGTAGAGCCGCTCGATCGCGTATTGGGGCATGATGAAATCGCGGCTGGGCTTGTACTTCAGGCAGTCGCGCTTCTTCCAGTCCTCGATCTGCTTCCACCAGGCTTTCAGCGCCTTCTTGTCGACCTCGGGGCTGCGCGAGCGCCAGACCCGGATCATATCCTCGAGCACATGGGCCACGTCGCCGATCACCGGAATGGCGACGCGGACGTTCTTGTTGATCGAGGATGGGTCGATATCGATGTGGATCTTCTTGGAGTGGGGCGAGAAGGCGTCGACCCGGCCGGTGATGCGGTCATCGAAGCGCGCGCCGACGTTCAGCATCACGTCGCAGTCGTGCATCGCCCAGTTGGCCTCGTAGGTGCCGTGCATGCCGAGCATGCCGAGCCAGCTCTTTCCCGACGCCGGATAGGCGCCGAGCCCCATCAAGGTCGAGGTGATGGGATAGCCGGTCAGCTCGACCAGCTCGCGCAGCAAACGGCTCGCCGCGGTGCCCGAATTGATGACGCCGCCGCCCGAATAGATGATCGGGCGCTTGGCGCTGGCGAGCAACTCGACGGCGGCGCGGATCGAGGTCTGATCGGCTTTGACGGGTGGCCGATAGGTCTTGTGCGTGATGTTGGAGGGGCCGACATACTCCCCGCTCGCGAACTGGATGTCCTTGGGGATGTCGACCACGACAGGACCCGGGCGACCTGTGCGGGCGACATAGAAGGCCTCGTGCAGTATCCGCGGCAGATCCTCGATGCGTTTGACCAGCCAGTTGTGCTTGGTGCAGGGGCGCGTGATGCCAACGGTGTCGCACTCCTGGAAAGCGTCGTTGCCGATCAGGTGGGTCGGCACCTGGCCGGTGATGCAGACGACCGGGATCGAATCCATCAGCGCGTCGGTGAGGCCCGTCACGGCATTGGTCGCGCCAGGGCCGGAGGTGACGAGCACGACGCCGACCTTGCCGGTCGAGCGCGCGTAGCCCTCCGCCGCATGCACGGCGCCGCCTTCCTGGCGCACCAGCACGTGCTCGACCTTGTCCTGCTGGAACAGCTCGTCATAGATCGGCAGCACCGCTCCGCCCGGGTAGCCGAAGATGTGCTTGACGCCCTGGTCGGCGAGCGCCCGGATCACCATCTCCGCGCCCGTCATGCGTAATGCCATAGTACGACACTCCCTCTCCCGTTGCGCCTTTGCGCCCCGGAGCCTCGCGCATTCGGCCGCTAACCGATTGCCTGCGTTGACGATTTGCATGCCCACGGCACGCATGGGGTGCAAAGCTACCTGTGTGGTGGAAGACGGTCAATGCCGTGCGCGATCCACCGGAGAAATCCCGTAGGGGCGACTGGCAGGTCGCCCTCTTGCAATGGTCGCGCCATTGCCTCACGCAGCCGGTCGCACTCCGCCGCCCCGAAACGGGGCTCAGAGTGACGAGAGCAGGGGGCGGAGCGGCCGGCCCTGATGATACTTTCGGATGCGGCCGAAGCCGCTCCGCCGCGATCGGGAGGGTGTTTGGGCCACCAAATGCTCCCGCGCATCCAGGCGGGAGAGTAGCTTGGGATGTGTTTCCACTGTCCCGAGCGGCAGCACCATCCGGGTGAGCTTAGGACCCGGCCCTCGTCCGACGCTTCCCCCCACCCGAGACGCCAGCACACGTGATCAGGCCCCTGCGCGGGGGGAATGGCGGGAAGATAAGCGAGGACTGGAAAACGGGGATAAGTTTGTTTGCGCTGGCGGCTGGTGCGTTGGTGTCCGGTTCGCAGGGTCGTGCAGAAGGCTCGGCCGCTGTGGCAGCGCTGCATTCGACGCATGGCAGAAACAACGTACACACAGTGTTGCGTGTACGGACAGGTCCGGTTATGAGGCGGGCGGACGTAGCTGATCGATACGGCGATGGACGTGATGGGCCATGAAGGGACGAAACCCGACTGCATTGAACAAATCCAGAAAACGTCTTGCCCGCGAAGGCGGGCATCCAGACGACCAACAATTGTGTCGTGCGTCTATGTTCTGGATGATCTCACCAGTATCGCAAGGCGCAAGGCTTTGTCCAGCGACTGGCTCGTCTGGGCGCCCGCCTTCGCGGGCATGACGGAGTTTGGGGAGAGTCGGAGTGCCGCTCAGGGTCACCACCCGCCCATCACCACGCCCTCCCTGGCCTTCTGCTACCGTATCCCCGAAGCAGCCATCGTTCAAGCATTGCACAACATGGGTGGCCAAGCTCCCTTCGGCCCGTCACGTCCCCCGACCCCCGTTCGGCATTCCGCAAGATGGGATGGTATTGGACGAGTCCGCCGCCCCCTACTTTCCCCCCACCGTCCGGCCTTGCTCCTGACGCCCCCGCGCGCAATCGGAAGTGCTGCTCCTCCATTGAAACGGCGTCCCCTCTCGCATCCGGGGACCGGAGCCGAGGCAAGATCCATCGCTCGCAATCGCATCGCCCTCGTCGGCGCCGGCATGATCGGGGGCACGCTCGCCCATCCGATCGGCATGAAGGGGCTCGGCGACGTCGTCCTCTTCGACATCGCGGAAGGCACGCCCCAGGGCAAGTCCCTCGATATCGCGCAGGCTGCAGCCGTCGGGAGCAGGGATGCCCACGGATTGGATCGAGGACCGAATCGCCCGGCACCGGCTCCAAGGCGGTAGACGCCTCGAGATCGCATTTCGGCCAACCAGCCCCTTGCGGAACATCACAGGAACTGATAGCCATGTTCTCGGTTTGTACGTGGCTGGACTCCCGGCCATGCTCAGGTGCGACAGCCAGGGAAGCGGGACATGCTCACGCCAAAGCAGAAAGAGCTGCTGATGTTCATCCATGCCCGACTCTCGGAATCGGGCGTGCCACCTAGCTTCGATGAGATGAAGGAAGCGCTCGATCTCAAATCGAAATCGGGCATTCATCGCCTCATCACGGCGCTGGAGGAGCGCGGGTTCATCCGGCGGCTGCCGCATCGGGCGCGCGCGCTCGAGATCATCAAGCTGCCGGACAACCTCGCCGACAGCGATCCGCGCTCGGCGGGCGAGCGGCGTGCGTTCAAGCCCAACGTCATCGAAGGCTCGCGCGGGCATCCTCCACAGCGGCCGGTGATGGACAGCCGTGGTCCGATCGGCGTGCCGATGATGGGGCGGATCGCGGCCGGCGTGCCGATCGCGGCCATCCAGAACCACAGCTTCGATGTGGAGGTGCCCCCGGACATGCTGGGGGGCGGCGAGCATTTCGCCCTCGAGGTGAAGGGCGATTCGATGATCGAGGTCGGCATCCTCGAAGGTGACACCGTGATCATCCGGCGCGGCGACTCGGCCGATACCGGCGACATCGTGGTGGCCCTCGTCGATGGCGAGGAGGCGACCTTGAAGCGGCTGCGCAAACGCGGCGCCTCGATCGCGCTCGAAGCGGCCAATCCGGCCTATGAGACGCGCATCTTCGGTCCCGACCGCGTCAGCATCCAGGGCAAGCTGATCGGGCTGTTGCGCCGGTACTGATGGGCTTTGCGGCGCCGTGCTCGGTGCGGGCCGGATCAGCCGCTCAGGTTGCGTCAGCGCGGGCCGCCATGCCGGCGGATGCCGTCGGCGCCCAGGCCCTCGGGTGGGCCGGCCAGCACCAGCGCCGGCGGGTCGTCGACTTCGAGGGCTCGGGCGGTGGCGGCATCGCCCGACCACGGGCGTGCGCCGCTCGCGGCGGCAACGGTGCGGATGCGACTTTGTCCGCCGCCGATGAAGAGCGCGTGCGCGCCTCGTACCGCGAGCGCCCGCTGGTCGATCACCAGGAGCGGCCCCGAGCAGGCCGGATCGGCTGCGAAGTCCGCAACCACGATCGCGGCGAGCGCGCAATCGTCGGCGAGTGCCGCGGGCGTGCGGGGAATGGCAATCCGGAGCCCCTCGACGAGGCCCGTGCAACCATCGTCGTCGCAGGCGAAGCCCTCGGCCTTGGCGACCTCCTTGGCACTGCGCGGCTCGGCATCGGCCTCGATCCAGCCGGCCAGCGCAAAGCTGTCGCTGCGTGCCCCGCTCGCCGACAGCCGGCCGTCATCGAGCCGGATCGCGACCGGGGATCCGTCGCCGGCAATCAGCACGTCCGGCCGTGGCGACAGCGCGGCCATTGCGATCCCGGCGGCAATGCCGGTCAGGCCGAGCATCCGCCACGTGCCGCGCCACAGGCAGATCCACAGTCCGCCCAGCATCATCGCGACCAGCGCCGGCATGGCGAAGGCGGGCACCAGCGAGACCGCGCCGTCGAGGGCCGCGACCCACTCGGCGATCCACATCATCAGCTCGAGCGACTGGCTCATCAGCCAGAGCGGCACGGCCTCGGCCCCCAACGGCATGGCGGCGAGCGAGACCACGACGAGCGGCATGATGGCGAAGGTGAAGAGGGGCACCGCCGCCACGTTGCCGAGCAGACCGTACTGGGCGAGCCGGTGGAAATGGAAGGTCCCGAGCGGGGCGACCGCAATGCTCGCGATCGCGGTCGAGGCGAGCGTGCCCGCCAGGAACCGCACCACCCGCGAGGCGGTGCCGTGGCCGATGCCGAGCCGCGACAGCAGATCGCGCTCCCCCGCATGGTCCTCGTAGACCGCCATCAGCGCAACGACCGCGGCAAACGACATCTGAAAGCCGACATCGAGCAGGCTTTCGGGCGCGAGCAGCAGCAGCACCAGCGCCGCCAGCGCCAGGTTGCGCATGGAGATGGCCGGCCGGTCGAGCGCGGTCGCCGCCAGCATCAGCGCGATCATCACGAAGGCGCGCGTGGTCGCGCTCGCCGCGCCCGAGACGACGAGGCAGAAGCCCGCGCCGGCAAAGCCCGCGAGCGCTGCCCAGGTCTTGATCGGATAGCTGAGCGCCAGCCGCGGGAACGCGGCGAGAACCGCCCGCACGAGGCCGAACAGCGCGCCCGCCATGATCGCCATGTTGAAGCCGGAGATGGCGAGGATATGCGAGAGCCCGGAATCCCTGAGCGCCTCGATCCTCTCCTCGGCGATGGCGCCGCGCTCCCCGGTGATCATCGCTTCGGCCAACGACCCTCGCGGGCCCGGCAGTGCGGCCCTGATCCGCTCGCCCACGACGGCTCTGAGTTGGGCAATGGCGATCTGGACCTGGAGCTCGAGCGGCAGTGCGAGCTTGGCGGCGATCGCCCGCGGCCGCTCGATCAGCACGCCCGAGGCGCCGATCGCATCGAAAAAGGCCGCGCGCGCGAAATCGTGCCCGCCCGGCAGCTCGGGCTGCGGCGGGGCTGAGAGG
>JANNSW010000366.1:0-3266 GCA_031403055.1 Hyphomicrobiaceae bacterium
GAGGCGCGCTTCCGTGAGCGCACGCTGAGCCACCTCTCCCGACGCGCCGCAACCCTCGGCTACACACTTTCTCCAGCACCCGCCGAGGCGAGATGAAAAAACAAACAGAATCAACGCACGACCGATGTGTTTCTTGAGAGCGAAGCGTATTCCGCCAAGGCCGGGCGCCGCGCTTGTGGCGGCGGATTACGGTGTGATGCACCTAATCCACCCGACTCGCTACGCGGCGGCGGCGATATCGGTGGCCTTGAAGTCGTTGCCCTTATAGAGCTGCGGCAGGCTCAGCGACTTGGCCAAAGCATAGGATGCGCAGTCCCCCATGTTGAGCTTGGCCGCGGTGCCCATGCCCTTGCCGTACTTGGAGAAGGCATCGATGGCGATTCTTGCCTGGCCCTCATCATAGGGCGCGACCCGAATTCGGAGCACGACGATAAGGTCGAGCAAATCCTTGACGCCATCCTCGCCACGCCGGCTGCGCATGATCATGCCTGCCTCTTGCAGACTGACAGCTGAAGGGTGGGCCAGGTGATGATTGGCTATGAATTGAATCAACGCGTCTTTCTCCGGCTCGCCCATCAGGATCGCGATCAGAGCGGAGGTGTCGAGGGCAATCATCCGGGAATTCCACGCTCGTCGTAACCGAGAATCTCATCCTCGGAACGGGTATCGAGCACGGGGCGCTTGGCGGATCGAGTGGCGATGGCACGAGCGGCGTCGATCATGGCCTGACGCTCGACGTTGTCGATCCCGTGGTCGATCAATCCGGAATCGCGGGCGCTCGCCTCGACAGCCAGACGGATCACGTCCTCGGGGCTCTTACCTGTCTTGCGGGCCAGCAATCTGGCGAGCTTCTCGGTATCGGTCGGGATCGTAAGCACCTGATGTCTCCTCGACGGCAATCAATTGCGACGGGGCCAGGATTGCAGTGATCACGGCACCAGCTTGTAGCCGCCCGTCTCGGTCACCAGCACCTCGGCGTTCGAGGGGTCCTTCTCGATCTTCTGGCGGAGGCGATAGATATGGGTCTCGAGCGTGTGGGTGGTGACGCCGGCGTTGTAGCCCCAGACCTCCTGGAGCAGCACTTCGCGGGTCACGACCTTCTCGCCGGCCCGGTAGAGGTATTTCAGGATCGAGGTCTCCTTTTCGGTCAAGCGGATCTTGCCGCCCTTCTCGTCGAGCAGGAGCTTGGCCGCGGGCTTGAAA
Source organism: Hyphomicrobiaceae bacterium (assembly GCA_031403055.1). Classification (GTDB taxonomy): domain Bacteria; phylum Pseudomonadota; class Alphaproteobacteria; order Rhizobiales; family Hyphomicrobiaceae; genus JANNSW01. The sequence goes on from JANNSW010000366.1 coordinate 1,204, forward strand.
GTGAAACGGTCGATGGTGAAGACGGCATCCTCGCTCTGCTCGTGCTGGCGCAATTGCGCGCGGATGCGAGCGAGCAGAACGGCGAAGCGGAATGGCTTCGTCACATAATCGTTGGCGCCGGAGTCGAGGCCGAGAATGGTATCGGATTCCGAGGTCTGGCCCGTCAGCATGATGACGGGGCCCTTGTAGCCCACCTTGCGCATCAGCTTGCAGGCCTCGCGACCGTCCATGTCGGGCAGATCGACATCCAGGATCACCAGGTCGACGTGATCCGCTTTCAGCAGCTCGAGCGCCTTGCCCGCGGTCTCGGCGGTGGCTGCCTCGAAGTCCTCGTGCATCGAGAGCTGCTCGGTCAGGGAATCGCGCAGGCCCTCGTCATCATCGACGATCAAAATCTTGCGAGACGTGCTCATGATGGCTCCTGGTGGGCTCGGGCGTATTTTCTTAGCACTGTGTGGCTGCGGCGCATATAGTAAGTGGGGTCTGGCATTGCCAAGCCAGAGAGCTGCTGGAGGCTGCTCACTCCGTGTCACAAGCCCGTTACCCTGCCATCGCCACCGTACGCGCTGTCGCGGCGGAAGCGCATCGCGGCCAGCTGCGCTTCGCAGACCGCACCTTTGCGTGCGCGCTCGGACGCGGTGGCATCAGCGCGGACAAGCGCGAAGGCGATGGCGCAACGCCTGCCGGCAGGCTCGGGCTGGTCGAGGTGCTCTACCGGGCGGATCGGGTGGACAGGCCCGTGGCGGAGCTGCCGGTCCGGGCGATCAGGCGGGATCACGGGTGGTGCGACGACCCTGACGATCCCCAATACAATCGGCTGGTGAATCTGCCGTTGGCGGCAAGCCATGAGCGACTGTGGTTGGACGAGGGTGCGTACGACATACTGGTCGTGCTGGACTGGAACCTCGCGGCGCCCGTTGCGGGCAAGGGGAGCGCGATCTTCCTGCATGTCGCGTCCTACGGCTATGGCCCGACGGCAGGGTGCGTGGCGCTGGCATCGGCGGATTTGCGCGAGCTGCTGGCGGGAGGGGTCGAGGCGCTGGAGGTGGTCGAGAGGGCGTAGGTCGGACTGAGCGAACGCGATGTCCGACACCCAACGGACAAGTTTGTCGGACATCGGGCGTTGCCCTCAGCGCGACCTGCCGGGCTGCTTGCCCGCTTGCGGGGCTTCTTCCGATGGCGGCGCCTGGCACGGCTGCGGAGCCCCGCGCGGCGCTCGAGATCGGCGAGCTTTTTCAGGTTGAGCCGGATGAGCCGTTCCCGCAGGCTCCTTTTGGGCTTTCCCTTGCCGACGGCCATGTCCTCTTCATCCTTTCCTTTGCTGGCCAAGCCTCTGCGCCGAACCGTGCGAGGCGCCCGTCCGGTGAAAAGAGGGTCGCGCGGAGCGGAACCGCACCGCTTGAAAAAGTGGAGCGGCACGAGTCCGCCCCGCGCCGGCGATTTTCGGGCCCCTCGTCCTCGACATTAGCCAGGATGGTCTGGAGCAGGGATTCTCACCCCCGCCGGCGGACGAGATGCCCCCCCGGGCCGGACCTTGCGTTGGCGTCATGGCGGAGCCATGCTCCGCATGGACGCCCAGGCGCCGGTCCCACACAATCACGATCGGACGCCTCCGGAAGCGCGACCCCTCGCAGGTGGGACGGCGTTGAGAATACGGGAGGTTTCGGGGGCGGGGATTAATTTTGGGGCTGGGGGAGGGGAAGATGGGCGGGCGATCGTGCGGGGGCGGGTGGTCGATGGGGTTGCCGGGCAATGTATCCCAACTCGGACGCTTCTGGTCGGTCGGTGCGTGTCAGCGAACGAACCCGCTCTCGCGGGAGAGCGTTGAGGCGATAGGTCGTGTCTGATGGGATCGGGGCGGCACGGTAACGGGATGGGAAGCATCCCGTCTTGAGGATCAGAGGGTTAGTAACCTCAACCTCAAGCCCGAGAGCTTCCCATGACGACCAAGCCTATCAGTCCGTTGCGCCAGCGCATGATCAACGACATGACCGTGCGCAACTTCGTGCCCGATACCCAACGCGAGTACATCCGCGCGGTTAAGAATCTCACCGTCTTCCTCC